>NZ_JBTRAR010000017.1:0-136995 GCF_054611535.1 Pseudomonas sp. VEM90
CCGAACTCAGTAGTGAAACGATGCATCGCCGATGGTAGTGTGGGGTTTCCCCATGTGAGAGTAGGTCATCGTCAAGATTCATTTCGCAAAACCCCTATCTGCGCATGCAGGTAGGGGTTTTGTCTTTATGGGCCAAAAAATCTGGCCTTGCTCGAATCCCGGGAGCAGGCAGCTTCGTAGGTGGCACCGGCGTTGCCGGTGTTCGCGGGTAAACCCGCTCCTACAAATCATGAAATGTGCGTCATTTATACCTGAAGCAGGACAGCGTAGTGCTACGCTCGCGGAAATACTCAGCACGGATACTTACCATGGAAATGAACTGGCATCAGGCCCTGCAAGAGAGCCTAAGCTGGCTGGCAATTGCCTCGTTCATCACCCTTGTCAGCTTCACTGTAGCGGCGACTCTGGCCGTGCGTTGTACACGCTGGGGCAACCAGTTCTGGCAGCTTGCGGGACCCTATTTCAGTTTCAGGCGCAGTTGGCGGCCGTTGCTGGTGTTCGCCCTGCTGCTGGTCCTGACGCTGTTTTCGGTCCGCCTCAACGTGCTGTTTTCGTTTTGGTACAACGGCTTCTACAGCGCCTTGCAGGGCCTTGACCAGACGGCGTTCTGGTACCTGCTCGGCGTTTTCGCGGTGCTGGCCACCATCCATGTGCTGCGCTCGCTGTTCACCTTCTATGTCAGTCAGGCGTTCAGTATCAAGTGGCGGGTCTGGCTGACCGAGCGCCTGACCCACGACTGGATGCAGGGCGATGCCTATTACCGTGGCCAGTTCCTTGCCGAGCCAGTGGACAACCCTGACCAGCGTATCGAACTGGACGTCAACGCTTTCGTCACCAACTCGGTCACCCTTGCCTTGGGCGCAGTCAGTGCGCTGGTTTCACTGGTGGCGTTCACCGGCATCCTCTGGGGGCTGTCGGCACCGTTGACGATGGCCGGCGTGGAGATCCCTCGGGCGATGGTGTTTGCCGTGTACCTGTATGTCATCGCCGCCACCTGGGTCGCCTTCCGCCTCGGGCGCCCGCTGATCCGGCTTAACTTCCTCAACGAGAAACTCACCGCCAACTTCCGTTACACGTTGATGCGTCTGCGTGAGAACGCCGAGAACATTGCCTTCTACCAAGGTTCGCAAGTCGAGCGGGGCACGTTGCTGGGCCGCTTTGCTTCCTTGATCGTGAATGTCTGGGCATTGGTGTACCGGAACCTGAAGCTCAGTGGCTTCAACCTGGGTGTCAGTCAGGTTGCCGTTGTGTTTCCGTTCATTCTTCAGGCGCCGCGCTTCTTCAGTGGGGCGATCAAGCTGGGCGATGTCATGCAAACTTCCCAGGCCTTTGGGCAGGTGCAGGATTCTCTGTCGTTCTTCCGTGAGTCGTACGATGCGTTTGCGCAGTACCGTGCAACCCTTGACCGTCTCACCGGCTTTCTGGATGCCAACCTGCAGGCAAGTGCGTTGCCGCGCGTCGCTACCGAAGACCAGGCGCATGCGCTGCAGATCGCGGGCTTGCAGGTGCTACGCCCGGATGGGCATGCCCTTATCGCCGACCTGGACCTGAGCCTGCACGCCGGTCAGGCGTTGTTGATCAAAGGGCCGTCAGGCAGTGGTAAAACCACGCTGCTGCGTGCCCTGGCGGGCCTTTGGCCGTATGCCGAAGGCAAGGTCAGGCGGCCTACGGGCCATCAGGCATTGTTCCTGTCGCAACGCCCGTACCTGCCGCTGGGTGACTTGCGTACCGTCATTGCCTACCCGGCAGCCAGCAACCCCAAGGATGAACTGCTCATGCAGCAGGCATTGCGCCAAGTCAACCTGGCCCACCTCGCCGAGCGTCTGGACGTCAGCTGCGACTGGTCACACATCCTCTCGGTGGGCGAGCAGCAGCGCCTGGCGTTCGCCCGGGTGCTGTTCAACCGGCCACAGGTGGTGTTCCTCGACGAGTCCACCTCGGCGATGGATGAAGGGCTCGAGCATGCCTTGTATGCGTTGCTGCGTTCGGAAATGCCGAGTGCATTGCTGGTCAGTGTCGGTCACCGCAGCACGCTGGCGGCGTTCCATACCCACCGGCTTGAGGTGGATGGGCATGGCGGTTGGTCGTTGCTGGAGCAGGAGGCTGCGCTGGCCTAGTTCGGCTTGAGTTCCGGGAGCCCCTCACCAGAGCAGCGCATCTCGTGCCTAGCACTGTCATGTGTGAGGGGGCGGTCGAGCATCACGATGTTTTTCAATAATTCCAGAATCCTGCAACCCAGCGGAACCCTTCACCGTCGACCGCTACCCGCCCTACAGAAGGGAAGGGCAAGTGTGTCGCGACGAACAGCTCGCCACTGGTTGCGGCATCGTGTAGCAGCGCCATCCTCACCCGCACTGATTCCTCAGGATCGTGTTCGAAGCCGTTGTGCCAATCCGGGTGATCAAAGGCTACCGGGAACAATGCGTCGCCGGCGAAGGTCAGCTGCTCTTCGTTCGAGTTGATGTACACCACGCAGTGCCCCGGTGTATGACCGCCGGTAAGGCTGGCGACGACACCGGGGGCCACTTCATGGTGCAGCTCAAAGGTGCGGATCCTGTCGCCGTAGGCTTGCATGAACGCTTTTGCCGTGGACCGCAGTACATCTGGTACCGGTTGAGGCATGTCCGTTTGCGAAAAGTCCGGTGCAGCCCAGAAGTCTACTTCTGTCGCGGTGACATGGATCTTCACGTCCGCACGCAAGCGGTTCTTCACCTCCTCCACCAGCAGGCCGCCGATGTGATCCATGTGCATGTGGGTGATGATGATATCGGTGATCGACTCCAGCGCGATGCCGGCCGCCGCCAGCCGCTTCGGGAACAGTCCGGCCCGCGGGAACCCAGGGAACTGCCCACCCAGCCCGGCATCCACCAGGATGACCTGCTCGCCGCTGCGCACCAGCAATACATTCAGCGCCCAGTCGAAGGTTTCCGGCCCCAGGAACATGCCCTTGAACCAGGCCGCGCGGGCGGCTGGGTCGGCGTTGGTCGACATGGTTTCGGTGGGCAGTGGCAGTACACCGTCACTCACCACCAGCACCTCGATGTCACCGACTTTCACGGCATAGCGCGAGGGCACCAGTTCTTCGGTCTCGGTCGGGACGACATTGTTCATTGGCATTGTCATGGTCGTTCTCCTGCTGGATGGGAAGGTCGTGCGGGGCTCAAGCCACTGGAATCGACGGGTCGGCGGAAGCCAGGGCGGTAGCGCGCTCGGCTGCCGGCGGGTAGATCCACACGGTGTTGATCTGGGTCTTGAGCTCCTTGGCTTCGCCTTTCACCAGTTTCAACTGGCGGTCCCAGCCCTCGCTGTATACGGCGCCCCAGGCGCCTAGGTCCAGGCAGGTCACGTACTTGGGCTGACGGTAAGTCGTGGGTGCCACCCCCAGCAGATCGGCGGCTGCGTTATTGCCGGCATGGCGACCGAGGCTGATGGCATGCTGGCAGGACATCACCGCGAAATTGCCGATCTCGTCAGTGGCTGCATAAGCCACATCGCCTGCAGCAAAGACATGGTCCAGGCCGTGCACCTTGAGGTTGCCGTCCACATGCAGGCGCCCCTGGTGGTCACGGGTACCGGTCAGTTGTTCGGTCAGCGGGCTGGCGCGCATGCCGGCGGTCCAGACCACGGTCTGGCTTTCGATATGTCGGCCATCAGCCAGCGTTACGCCATTGGCATCCACCGCGGTTACGGTGGCCCCGACAATCCATTCGATACCCAGTTCATCCGAGGCTTCAATGATCGAAGGTCTGATACCCTCACCCAGGGCGGCCCCGATGCGCTCGCCACGGTCGACAAGGACCACCCGGATCTCCGCGTCTTCGCCCAGAGCCGCACGCAGGCGTGCAGGCATCTCGGTAGCGGTTTCGATACCGGTGAAGCCGCCGCCGGATACCACCACGGTATTGCGGGCGCTGCTTGCGGGGCGTTTGCCCAGCGCCATCAGGTGCTGCTCCAGGCGCGCTGCTGATTCGATCTGATCCACGTCGAAGCTATATTGGCTCAGGCCAGGCACGGGGGGGCGGGCCAGCAGGCTGCCACTGGCCAGAATCAGGCGGTCGTAGGCCAATTGCGCCAGTTGGCCAGCCTCGTCGCGGTAGCTGACGCGGCGAGCCAGTTCGTCGATGCCTTCGGCGCAGCCCTTGACGAAGCGTACGTCGACAGCATCGAAGAGCGCCTGGAGCGGGGCGAACATGCTATGCACGTCGGCCTCATAGAAACGCGGGCGGATACGCAGTTCAGCCTTTGGCGCCAGCACGGTGATTTGCACGTCTTGCCGACCATGCATATCGAGCAGGCGCGCGGCGCTCAGGGCGCTCCACAATCCGGCGAATCCTGCGCCAATAACCAGAAGTTGCTGTTTCATGATCGTGCTCCTGTCTTGAACGGTTAAGGTTCTTTTCTTCGGCCCTCGCGGGACGCTGTAGGTCGATGTTAAGCAGGGGCAGGGATGCGCACACTTCTCCATGGGTGTGCAGTGGATTACGCATGGGGCGTAAGCAGCTATACGATCGTATCGAAGGGACTGTTCAGTGGTGCAGGGCGGTCTCGATGCAGTCCAGCAGCTGCTGGGCTTCGAATGGTTTTGGCAGACAGCTGACTACGCCTGCCATGCCCGGGGTGATGCGTGAGCGTTGGCCCGGGTGGGCGCTGATGAAGATCACCGGAATGTCGAACCCACGTACCTGTAGTTGCGTCAACAGCTCGACGCCACACATGCCGGGCATCTGGATGTCGGAGATCAGGCAGCCTGCCTGGCTCGGGCCATCAGAGGCAAGGAAATCAATGCCGCTGGCAAAGGTGCGGGTACGGTAGCCGGTGGCGCGCAACAGGCCGTCGAGCGCATCGCGCAGGGACTCGTCGTCGTCGACAACGGCAATCAGAGTTGCGGTGGGCTGCTTCATGCGCGGTCTGCTCCTGGCGGCCTGTGCCATTGTTTCAAGATACCCGGTCGCGCAAGTGGCAGAAGTATACCTAGGTATAGCTGGGCTATACCTGCGTCTGGTATTGCCGGTTTCCGGTGGCCAAATCTGTGAACCTTGCCCAACAATAGGCTAGATTTTTAACCTGCCAACAGCACGCGGCGTCACGGCTGAAGGAGCGCAAATGGCCTTACAGAGCACACACGGCCCGAATGAGCCGGTGGTGTATATCGTTGATGACGACGAGTCCATGCGCCTGGCACTCGACGGGTTGTTCCGTTCGGTGGGCTTGCAGGTGCAAAGCTTTGCTTCCACCCAGGAATTTGTTGCCTTCCCCCGCAAGGCTGTGCCCGGTTGCCTGGTGCTCGATGTGCGTCTGCGTGGCGAAAGTGGCCTGGCGTTCCAGGCACAGATGGAGCAGGGAGGGGTGCACATTCCGGTGGTATTCATCACAGGGCATGGTGATATCGCCATGTCGGTCAAAGCGATGAAGGCTGGCGCGGTAGACTTTCTGACCAAACCGTTCCGTGACCAGGACATGCTCGACGCGGTGGCCAGTGCCCTGGCTCGCGACCGCGAGCGTCTGGCAGGTGAACAGGCCGGCGGGGCATTGCGCAGCGCTTTCCAGACGCTAACGTCCAGGGAGCGGCAGGTGCTGGCCTTCGTTATCGCCGGCCTGATGAACAAGCAGATCGCTGCTGAGTTGAACCTCAGCGAGGTCACCGTGAAAGTGCATCGTGGGCAGATGATGAAGAAACTCGGCGCTCGCTCGGTCGCCGACTTGGTGCGCATGGCCGAGGCGCTGGGTGTCGAGCCGTTGCGTCGCATGGTCTGACACAGCTCGCATTGTTCCAACTTGACGAAGGGGCCCGGACCCATGCCAGGTAGACAGCAAGTCCTTTGGAACGATGGTGATCGCCTGTTTTGCCGGCTACGGCGCCCGGACGGCACCCGCGTGCTGCTGATGCAGCCGGCCAATGAGCAGCCTACGCCCGCCACCGTCGACCGCTTGGCACATGAGTATGGTCTACGCGATGAGCTTGAGGATAGCTGGGCGCTGCAGCCCCAGGCCTTGGAGCGCTTCAATGGCAAGCCGCGCCTGGTGCTGAGCGACCCGGGCGGCCAACCGTTGTCGGCCTTGCTGATGTCACCGCTGGACATCGAAACCTGCCTTGAGCTGGCTGTGGCAATTAGCGTTGCCTTGGGCCGCCTGCACTTGGCCGGGTTGGTGCATAAGGACCTCAAACCCCACCATATTCTGATTGACTGCGACGATGGCAAGGTCCGCCTTACCGGTTTCGGCCTGGCGTCACGTTTGCCCCGCGAGCGGCAAGCCCCCGAACCGCCGGAGACCATCGCCGGTACCTTGGCATACATGGCGCCTGAGCAGACAGGACGGATGAACCGCTCCGTAGACTCACGCAGTGACCTCTACGCGCTGGGGGTGGGCCTGTACCAGATGCTCACTGGTTCGCTGCCCTTCAATGCCACAGAACCTATGGAGTGGGTGCACTGCCACATTGCTCGCAAACCACTGCCACCCAGCGAGCGCGTTGCCACCGTGCCGCCGCTGCTGTCCCGACTGGTGATGAAACTCCTGGCCAAGACCGCTGAAGATCGCTACCAGAGTGCTGCCGGCCTTGAGCAAGACCTGCGCCGGTGCCTTGCCGAGTGGCGACAAAACCGGAGCATCAAGGCCTTCAGCCTGGATGAACAAGGCGCCCCCGACCGCCTGTTGATCCCGGAAAAGCTATACGGTCGCGAACGCGAAGTGCAGATTCTCGAAGATGCCTTCGCTCGCATGGTGCGCAGCAGCGTGCCGGAGCTGGTGCTGGTCTCCGGTTATTCGGGTATCGGCAAATCCTCGGTGGTCAATGAGTTGCACAAGGTACTGGTACCACCGCGAGGACTGTTCGCAAGTGGCAAGTTCGACCAGTACAAGCGCGATATCCCGTATTCCACCCTGGTGCAGGCGTTTCAGGGGCTGGTGCGCACGTTGCTTGGGAAAAGCAGCGAGGTGCTGGCCGGATGGCGTACGGCATTGTTGGCGGCGTGTGGGCCCCACGCACGGCTGATGACCGACCTGATTCCGGAGCTGCGGCTGATCATCGGCGAGCCTGCGCCAGTGCCGGTGCTTGATCCGCAGCAGGCGCAACGGCGGTTTTTGCTGGTATTGCGACGCTTCATCTCGGTGTTTGCCCGCGCCGAGCACCCGCTGGCGCTTTTTCTGGACGACCTGCAGTGGCTGGACGCGGCGACCCTCGACCTGCTCGAAGACCTGCTTACGCACCCGGAACTGCGCTATCTGATGGTGGTGGGCGCCTACCGCGACAACGAGGTGGATGCCCACCACCCATTGACCGCCAGGCTCCAGGCGATTCGCCAGGCAGGCGCCCCTGTGCATGAGGTTCGCCTTGCGCCCCTGGCACGCCCGCATATCGAACAGCTGATCGCCGAGTCACTGCACTGCCCGGCCCCGAGCGTGATGGGCCTGGCCCAGCTGGTGCAGGACAAGACCGCCGGCAACCCGTTTTTTGTCATCCAGTTTCTCCAGGCGCTGGCCGAGGAGTCGCTCCTGGCCTACGACCACGCAGCCCGGCGCTGGCGTTGGGATTCGCAGCGTATCCATGCCAAGGGTTACACGGACAATGTCGTCGACCTGATGGTTGGCAAGCTCGCCCGACTGCCGTTGGCAACCCGTCAGGCACTTCAGCACCTGGCCTGTCTGGGGAACGTGGCGCATACGCAGACGCTTGCCCTGGTGCTCGATCTGCCGATGGAGCGTGTACAGGCGGTTTTATGGGCGGCAATCCGGCTGGAGCTGGTCGCCCACCATGACGGCACCTGCGCGTTCGTTCATGACCGCATCCATGAAGCCGCCTACTCGCTGATCGCCGAACAAGACCGCGCTGCCATGCACCTGCGCATCGGTCGCCTGCTGGCCAACCAAGTGCCGGGCAAGCACCGCGATGAAGCCATTTTCGAGATCGTCGGGCAGCTCAACCGCGGTGCGACGCTGATCAATGCCCCTGGCGAACGCGAGCAGTTGGCCGAACTCAACCTGCTTGCCGGGCGGCGGGCCAAGGCCGCATCGGCCTACGGATCGGCGTTGGCCTACCTGAGCGTGGGCGAGCAATTACTGGAGGGGCCGTGTGCCGCTTATCCGCATGAATTGAGCTTTGCCCTGGCGCTGAACCGGGCTGAATGCGAGTTTCTCACCGGCCAGCTCGGGTGCGCGGACGCGCGCCTGATCGGCCTGGCTCGGCGCGCCAGGACCGCAGCTGAAGGCGTTGCGGTAGCGTGCTTGCATATGGATGTTTGCCTGATGCTCGACCGCAGCGATCGCGCGGTGGCGGTTTGCCTCGCCTGGCTGCGGCAGGTGGGCATCCACTGGGTCGCGCGGCCGAGCGATGACGAGGTACGTGGTGAATATGACCAGATCGCGTTGCGGGTAGGCGCGCGTAGCATCGAGCAGTTGATTGACCTGCCGCTGATGGAGGACGCGACCTCCCTGGCCACCCTGGATGTCTTGTGCAAGCTGTTCGCCCCGGCTGTGCAAACCAATGCCAACCTGGCATGCCTGACCATATGCAAGGCTGTAAGTTTGAGCCTCGAGCATGGCAACTGTGATGCATCGTGCATGCTCTACGCCAATATCGGGCGGGTGTCCCGGCGCTATGGCGACTACCAGACCGGTTACCGATTCGGGCGTCTTGCTTGCGAGCTGGTCGAGCGGCGCGGCCTGCAACGCTTTGAAGCCAGTACTTTCCTGTGTTTCTCGATGTTCGTGGTGCGCTGGACGCGGCCGGTCAGCGAGTGTCGCGAGTTGCTGCGCCGGGCCTTCGTCGCGGCCAACCGGGTTGGTGACCTGCCGTATGCCGCTTATGCAGGCAATGGGCTGATATCCGATCAGTTGTTCACTGGTGAACCGCTGGGCAGCATGCAACCGGAGGCCGAGCAAGGATTGGCCTACGCAGAAAAAGTGCATTTCGGGCTGGTGATCGACTTCATGAACACGCAGCTGGCGCTGATCCGCACGCTGCGCGGGCAAACGCCGGTGTTTGGAAGTCTGAACGACGAGCACTTCAATGAAGCGCGCTTCGAGCAGCACCTGGACGCTGCTCCGGACCTTGCCTTGGCGGCCGGCAAATACTGGGTGCGCAAGCTGCAGGCGCGCTACCTGGCAGGCGACTATGCGGCGGCCGAAGCCTGTGCGGCGCGGGCCAAGGCGCTTAAATGGGTGATCACCTCGTTTTTCGAGGAGGCGGAGTACCACTTCTTTGCCGCACTGACGCTGGCGGCCGGGCAGAGCGTTGATGATGTCACGTTGCAGGCGTTGGCCGAGCACCATCACGAGCTGCAGACCTGGGCCCGGCAGTGCGCAGAAACCTTCGCCAGTCGGCAGGTGCTGCTGGAGGCCGAAATCGCGCGCTTGCAGGGGCACGTGGTCGACGCCGAGCACCTCTATGAGCAGGCCATCCAGCTCGCGCGTGACAGCGGCTTTGTGCATGTCGAGGCGCTTGCAAACGAATTGGCATCGCGCTTCTACGGCAGCCGCGGGCTTGCCCGGATTGCCCGCGTCTACCTTCGAGATGCGCGTTATGGCTACCTGCGCTGGGGTGCCGATGGCAAGGTGCGCCAGTTGGACAGCCGTCATCGCTATCTGCGCAGCATCGAGCCAGAGCCAGGCCCCACGGCTACCATCGCCACCCCGGTCGAGCACCTGGACCTCGCGACGGTGCTCAAGGTGTCCCGCGCCGTGTCGGGCGAAGTCGATCTGCAGAAACTAATCACCCAAGTGCTGCGCACGGCGATCGAGCAAGCCGGTGCCGAGCGGGGCGTGTTGGTCCGCGCCCGAGGGAGCGAGCCGCATATCGTCGCGCAGGCAAGTGTGGGGCAGGGTGAAGTGATGATTTGCAACGAACCGGTGAGCAGTACGCTGCTGGCCGAGTCCGTGCTTTACCAGGTACTGCGCACCGGGGAAAGTCTGTGCCTGGACGACGCCATGGGTGACGCTGCGTTCATGGCTGACGACTACATCCGCCGATGCTCGGCTCGGTCGCTGCTATGCCTGCCGCTTAGCAATCAGGCGCGACTGGTTGGGGCGCTGTACCTGGAGAACAATCTCAGTGCCGGCGTGTTCGACCCCGCGCGTATCGCGGTGTTGCGGCTGGTCGCGTCACAGGCCGCCATCTCGCTTGAGAACGCCAGGCTGTATCACGAGGTAGCGGAACGGGAGGCCAAGAATCGCCAGGTACAGGCCGAACTGGCGCACGCCAACCGTGTCGCTACCATGGGCCAGTTGGCCGCTTCGATCGCCCATGAAGTCAATCAGCCGATCGCTGCCACGGTCACCAATGCCAATGCCGCCATCCGCTGGTTGAGCGCAAAGCCACCGGCGCTGGATGAAGTAGGCCTGGGGCTGGGACGGATCATCAAGGACGCCAACCGCGCGGCGCAGGTGCTGGGCCGTATTCGTGAGTTGATCCGCAAAGCCCCGCCGCAGAAGCAGGCGGTGGGCGTCAACGCAGTGGTGCTGGAGATGGTCGACTTTACCCGTGGCGAGGCCGTGAGGGCGAGGGCACAGGTGCATACCGCCCTTGCCGAGGGCTTGCCGCAGGTGCTGATCGACCGCGTGGAGTTGCAGCAGGTACTGCTGAACCTGATCCTCAACGCGCTGGAGGCGATGCTGGAGGTTGAAGGTGCCCGTGAGCTGCAAATAAGCACGGCCCTCGACCAGGAGGGGGTGCGGGTAACCGTGGCGGACAGCGGGCCCGGATTCGTAGCGGAAAACGTAGAGCAGGTTTTCGAGCCTTTTTACACCACCAAGGCGACCGGCCTGGGCATGGGGCTGTCGATATGCCGCTCGATCATCGACAGCCACGGCGGCCGCTTCTGGGCCAGCCCCAAGCAGAGTCCTGGCGCCCAAGTGCAGTTCTCCCTGCCGGCGCTTCTGGTTGATTCAGGTCAATAGTTATCAAGCTGTCGGTTGCATGTTTCTTATAGTTCGTATCAGCTAGATGGCAAAGAGAGCCTAAGCGTGACGAGCGACTTATCAGCATGCTGATACAGCGACGACCGCTCATGTCCACCTAAGCCCGTTACAGTCGAGCTGTGCGCACAGGGGAGTCTCATTGAAAACGCCAGTGGTCGACGCAGTCGTTGAGCAAACACCAATCCCTGCGCATTCTGTGGCCTGGCACACCCTGCCAGCCGAGCAGGTGACAAACCTGCTTGAGGTCAATGCGCATGTCGGACTGGAGGTTGCCGAGGTTCAAGCCCGTCTTGACCGCGCTGGTTTCAATCGCCTGCCAGAGGCAGCAAGGCGCCCGGCCTGGTTTCGATTCTTGCTGCAATTTCACAACATCCTGATTTACGTGCTTTTAGGATCCGCTGCGATTACCGCGATGCTGCAACATCTGTGGGATACGGTCGTGATCCTGGCGGTGGTGATTGCAAACGCAATCATTGGCTACGTTCAGGAAGGCAAAGCAGAAAAGGCGATGGATGCTATCCGGCAGATGCTGGCACCGCGCGCCGCAGTGATTCGCGCAGGCGAACGCTTGAGTATTGCAGGTGAGGAGCTGGTACCGGGCGATATCGTATTGCTGGAGGCGGGAGACAAAGTCCCTGCTGATTTACGCTTGCTGCACGCGAATAGGCTTCACATTCAGGAGGCCATTCTTACCGGTGAATCCGTACCCGTAGAAAAGCATACCCAATCAGTGCCCCTTGACGCAGCCTTGGGTGATCGTACGTGCATGGCGTTCAGCGGTACGCTCGTGACTTGCGGACAGGCAACAGGCGTTGTAGTGGCTACCGCAGCAGCAGCCGAGATCGGGCGTATCAGCACTCTGCTTGCAGGTGTAGAAACGCTGACCACCCCGCTGGTGCAGCAAATGAACGTGTTTGCCCGCTGGCTGACGATCCTGATTCTGTTAGTCGGCGGCTTATTGCTCGTGTTCGGCCATTATGTCGGGCACTACGCCTTCACCGAAATCTTCATGGTCGTGGTGGGGATGTCGGTAGCGGCGATACCTGAAGGGCTGCCTGCCGTTCTTACCATTACGCTGGCCGTCGGAGTTCGGGCAATGGCCCGACGCAACGCTATCGTGCGCCGTCTGCCTACCATCGAAACACTAGGCTCGGTATCCGTCATCTGCACTGACAAGACCGGCACACTGACCCGCAACGAAATGATGGTGGCAACGGTCGTCACGAACGATCTGGTCTTCACGGTCGATGGCGCGGGTTATCAGCCTGTGGGAAGCATCAGTCTTGCCGATCGGTCAATTGACCTATCGTCTCACCCCGCGCTGTCGGACCTGGGACGAGCAGCAGGTCTTTGCAATGATGCCGTACTGCGTCTGCATGACGATGTATGGACGGTGGAAGGTGATCCGATGGAGGGGGCCTTGCTGGCATTCTCCGGAAAAACCGGAATCGATCGAGATGAAGATCGTCGTGCTTGGCCTCGCACTGATGCCATACCGTTTGACGCTAAACACCGCTTCATGGCGACACTGCATCACAACCATGATGGACAAGCTTTTATCTACGTGAAAGGTGCGCCAGAGCAGCTACTGGCCATGTGCACGCATCAGCTTGCAAGCACTCGCGAGACTGAACCGCTCAATGTGGACTACTGGCACGCAAAGGCGAACGCCATTGCTGCCAAGGGGCAGCGTGTATTGGCGTTTGCAGTAAGGCCGGTTCGGACCGAGCACACCGTGTTGGCGTTCGGGGACGTGCAAGGAAAGTTGACGTTGCTGGGCATGGTCGGTCTGATTGATCCACCTAGACCCGAGACGTTAGAGGCGGTTCAGCAATGCCAAAAAGCGGGCATTGCCGTAAAAATGATCACTGGCGATCATGACGGTACCGCCGCCGCTATCGGTCGCCAGATAGGTCTGCAAAATCCCGACAAGGTGCTGACTGGCGTGGACCTGGACGCCATGAACGATGCCGCCCTCAAGGAGGCGGTAAAGGGCATCAACATTTTTGCTCGCACCAGCCCCGAACATAAGCTCAGGTTGGTAATGCTGCTGCAATCGAATGGCATGACAGTGGCCATGACCGGCGATGGCGTTAACGACGCACCGGCGCTAAAGCGTGCCGACGCCGGTATAGCCATGGGTGGAAAAGGCAGTGAGGCCGCCAAGGAGGCCGCAGACCTGGTGTTGGCCGATGACAACTTCGCCTCCATCGTCGCTGCAGTACGCGAAGGCCGAACAGTCTATGACAACATCAAGAAAGTGTTGAGCTGGACGCTGCCTACCAACGCAGGCGAGACCATGACCATCATTGTCGCGCTGCTCCTCGGCATTACGCTGCCGGTGACGCCGATACAGATTCTGTGGATCAACCTGATAACCGCAGTGACCCTCGGCATCGCGCTCGCGTTCGAGCCCACCGAAGAAAACACCATGCTCAGACTGCCCCGTTCACGTAAGGAACCACTCATAAGCGGAGCCCTGGTCTGGCATATGGTGCTTGTTTCCATTCTTTTCCTCTGTGGTGTTTATGGCATTTTTTCGTATGCACTCGACCGTGGCTACTCTGTTGAGTTGGCCCGCACCCTCGCGGTGAACACGTTAGTCGTGATGGAAATATTCCACCTGTTCTTCATTCGTAACCTCTACAGCACATCGCTTACCTGGAAGGGTATTCGCGGCACCAAGGTCGTGTGGATGACCGTCATGGTGATTACCTTCGCTCAGTTCGCCATCACGTATGCGCCACCGCTGCAAAAGGTATTTGCAACGGAGGCAATCCCCTTCCTTGATGGCCTGCTGATCATCGGGGTTGGCGTTGCGCTATTTGCGGTTATCGAGATAGAAAAACAGATTCGAATTCGCTTGTCCGAGTAGAACGGGTTGAATGCTGACGGCACCCGGAACGACAAGCACCTTCATGACCTGAAAGAGGATTTGGAACATGCACAAAATACTGGTTGCGGTCGATGGTTCCGAGCATTCGGAACGCGCCGTGCGTTACCTTATTGGGCTTATCCAGGAGGGTGGGTTGCTGGGCGGCAATGTTGAGGTACATCTGTTGAATGTACAGCCACTTTTACCCACTCGAATCGCAAATGGCATGAGCGAGGATGAGCGTGATCGCTACTATGGGGATAGAAGTGCCGAGGATTTACGAAAGGCTGAGGTGCTTCTGAAGCAAGAAGGGATTGCATTCGCACTCCATACCCTGCAAGGCGATGCAGCCAGTCAAATTGTGGCGTGTGCGCATTTCCTTGGATGTGACAGCATCATCCTGGGTTCGCATGGCAATGGTTTTTTGGCAGGGATTTTTCTGGGTTCTGTCGCGGCAAAGGTGATTCAGCTCTCGGATTTACCCATCACCTTGGTCAAATAAGAGATCGTGGTGCGCGTTCAGTTGACCGAGCCGGCCATTGCTCACTCCAGGATCCTGGCTTGTCGGCTCGCTGCGCTATTGCTAGTGTCGATCTATGACTGACTATTGCCTCACCTCGACTACCACCACCACGACCGCTGAAAGCGGAGCGTGCGAGGTGTCGTGAGCCAATAGCAAACGAACTTCAAAGGCCCGCCAGCGATGGACAGGGCCTTTTTATGGCTTCCTTGTGTCGCTGGTTCAAACGCAAGGAGATGCACCCATGTACGCCCTGTTGATACTCGATATCCAAGTCGGGCTTGTTCACGGCCCGGAAAAACCATGGCGCTGCGAAGCGTTGTTGGAAACAGTGAATACCCTGATGGACAAGGCACGCAGCGCTGGCGCTCCGATATTTCTCGCGCGCCACATCGGGCCCGCGGGATCTCCAATCGAACCAGACAGCCCGTTGACGATGGTTGCGCAAGAACTGAAGCTTCTGGGTGGAGAGGTGGTATTCGAAAAGCGGCGACCCAACGCCTTCGAAATGACTGGCCTGGCGGACAATTTGCGGTCTCGCGGGGCTACCGGTGTGGTCATCACTGGCATGAAAACTCAATACTGTGTAGACAGCACCTGCCGTGCTGCTCGTGACCTTGGCTTCGATGCGGTACTTGTCGCCGAAGGTCATACCTGTTCAGACACGCCAATGATGAAAGCTAAGGACATCGTTGCCCATCACAATGCAACGCTTGACGGGCCGTTCTGCCGGCTAGTTCGGGCTGAGGAGTGGCACTTCTAGCGGAGCCCGAAACTACAGGAATGCACGTTACTTGCCATCCTGAGCAACTCATCGAACCCAATCGTGGATCTGCCACCTTTACTCGATACGGTGGCAGACCCAAGTCCTAAAGGCCGCTCAATGGGAATGCCGCGGCATCCCACCTTCGCGGGCGATCACACGCATGTGCAGGGTGGCCGGTTCCAGGCAACCACCGGTGGACAACTGCCCGACCAATTGGCGGTAGAGCTCTTGCCACGGTGTCTGAGAGGCTGGAATGTTCGGCTTCCAGGCAGCGCGACGGCGCGCCACTTCGTTATCGTCTACCAGCAGGTCGACGCGACGCTGGTTGAGGTCGACACGCAGCAAGTCATTGGTCTGAAGCAGTGCCAGGCCGCCACCGACCGCCGCTTCCGGCGACATGTTAAGAATCGACGGGCTGGCGGAGGTGCCGCTCTGGCGACCGTCGCCGAGGCACGGCAACGAGTCGATGCCCTTTTTGATCAGCGCCGCCGGTGGCGCCATGTTGACCACCTCAGCACTGCCCGGGTAACCCACGGTGCCGGCGCCACGGATCACCAGGATGCAACGCTCGTCGATGTCCAGTGCTGGGTCGTCGATGCGGGCGTGGTAGTCCTCGGGGCCCTCGAACACGATGGCCCGCGCCTCAAAGCTGTTTTCCTTGCCTGGCTCGGACAGGTAGGTCTTGCGGAAGGCTTCGCCGACTACCGACATCTTCATGATCGCGCTGTCGAAGAAATTGCCGCTGAGAACGATGAAACCAGCGCTGTGCTTGAGCGGCTCGTCGAACGGCAGGATCACGTCGCGGTTGCTGGTGACGGTGTCGCTGACCACCTCGCCGATGGTCTTGCCGCTTACCGTAGCGCAGGCTTCATGCAGGCGACCGGCCTTGCGCAGCTCGTGCATTACCGCCGGTACGCCGCCGGCACGGTGGAAACCTTCACCCAGGTACTTGCCCGCCGGCATGCAGTTGACCAGCAGCGGCACGTCTTCACCGATGCGCTGCCAGTCGTCGAGTGACAACTCGATGCCCATGTGCCGGGCAATGGCGATCAAGTGGGGCGGGCAATTGCTTGAGGCGCCAAGGGCCGAGGCTACTGCGATGGCGTTCTCGAATGCTTCGCGGGTCATGATCGATGAGGGGCGTACGTCTTGCATTACCAGTTCGCAAATGCGTCTGCCGGTGACGTAGGCCATTTGCCCGCGTTCCCGATAGGGCGCGGGGATGCTGGCGCAACCGGGCAGCGACATGCCCAGGGCTTCGGCCAGGGCGTTCATCGACAGCGCCGTGCCCATGGTGTTGCAGTGGCCTACCGACGGTGACGCGGCGGTGGTCATTTCCATGAAACCTTCGTAGTCGATTTCACCGGCAGCCATCAGATTGCGCGCATGCCACAGCACCGTGCCCGAGCCGATCAGTTGGCCCTTGTGATGGCCGTCTAGCATTGGTCCGCCGGACAGCACAATGGCCGGCAGGTCGGTGGTGGCGGCGGCCATCAGGCAGGCTGGAGTGGTCTTGTCGCAGCCGGTGGTCAACACCACACCATCCAGCGGGTAGCCGTGGAGGATCTCCACCAGCCCCAGGTACGCCAGGTTGCGGTCGAGCGCGGCGGTTGGCCGACGACTCTGTTCGGCGATCGGGTGCACCGGGAACTCCATCGGAATGCCGCCCGCATCACGGATACCGGCCTTGACCCGCTGAGCCAGTTCCAGGTGATGGCGGTTGCATGGCGTCAAGTCGCTTCCGGTCTGGGCGATGCCGATGATCGGCCGCCCCGATTGCAGTTCAGCGCGGGTCAGGCCGTAGTTCATGTAACGCTCCACGTACAGCGCGGTCATGTCGGCGTGGCTCGGGTCGTCGAACCATTGCTGACTGCGTAGCGAGCGTTTTGGGGTATCGGTCATATCGATCTCTCTTGTATTTTTTGGCCACTGGTTAGCGTTGCGGCACACCGACGCCTAAATGGCTGTGTTGGGATGAAGCCGCACTTCCCACTGCGTCGTCCAGTGCCGTCAGGTCGCGGCCACGGGTTTCGATGGACAGCCAGGTGCCGATCAAGGTCAGCCCAGTCAGCGCCAGGGTGTATAGCGCCAGCACCCAGTAGGCACCACCGGCCAGACCGACCAGGAATATGCCCAGGAGCGGTGCCACGCCGCCGGACAGCATCGCGCCGATTTCTCGGGACAGAGCCACGCCGGAGTAGCGGTAGCGGTTGCCGAACAGTTCGGTGAAATGCGCACACTGTGCCCCGAGCATGCTATTTGCAGCCAGGGCGAAGCCACCTATCACCGCGATGTACACCAATGTCGAATTGCCGCTGTCGATCATCCACCACGAGGGGAATGCCCATAACGCGCCGAACAAGGCGCCGCCACGGTACACCGCCAGGCGTCCGATACGATCGGACAGAGCGCCGAACAATGGGGTGGTGAATACGCTGAGGATACTGGCGACGAGCACCGCATTGGTACCAATGGTGGCCAGGTTGGCACCTTCCTCGCTGAGATGGCTGCTGGCGAAACCGGTAAGGAAGGCGATGGATACAGTGGCATAGAGGGTCGAGCAGCCCGTTTCGGCCATGCGCATCAACGTAGTCGCTGCCAGTGGCCGACGTGCATTGCGCAACACGGCGCGCATCGGCGATTCGATCACTTGCTGGTTCTGGCTGAGCTGCTGGAACACCGGGCTTTCCTTGAGTTTGAGGCGGATCCAGATGGCCATGAATATCAGCACTACGCTGGCCAGGAAGGGGATCCGCCAGCCCCAGTCGAGCAATTCTTCCTGTGTCAGCGAGCTCTGCATCACGCGGAAAGTGATAGTGGCAAGGGCCAGGCCGCTGAATACCCCAATGAAGGGCAGGGCGGCATAGAACCCTCGTCGCTCCCGCGGAGCCAGTTCGGCCATGAGTGTCGCCGCGCCGGTCTGTTCGGCACCCGCACCGAAACCTTGCAGCAGGCGCAGCAGTACCAGTAGTACAGCACCCGTGGCGCCAGTCGGTAGCAGGCCAATCAGGGTAGTAGCTGTACCCATCAGGGCAATGGTCAGCAACAAGACCAGCTTGCGCCCTTTGCGGTCACCCAGCGAGCCAAAGAAAAGCCCGCCGAACGGTCGCGCCAAGAATCCTGCACCATAGGTGGCGAAACTAGCGAGCAATGCGCCAGTGGTGCCGAGGGTGGGGAAGAATATATGGCCGAAGACAAGCGCCGCGGCTAGCCCATAAATGGCGAAATCGTAGTACTCCAGAGCACTGCCGATTGCGCCGGTATAGATCGCCCGGCGCAGCTGACGGGGGTCGGGCACGACGTCCTTGGCTTGGGTTTGCATGTGTTGCCTCGCTTTTTTGTTGTTATGGACCCGGCGGAAATCCTGAGTGTCGCTACTTCAGGAGTCCTCGAGCGGCTAGGTTGTGCATCATCGCGCCGAGACCGAACGTCCAAGGGCGAGCTTGGTCGCTTGTCGTGACTTGGTTATGCAGTTGGCCCAGGAACGGGCTGGCAATGCGCACGTGGTCGTCGGGTTTGTGCGTGAAGCCGGCACCCGGCTGGTCGCGGTCCTCGGTGGGGGCGAAAAGCGTGCCGAGGAACAGCATGAAGCCGTCTGGGTACTGATGATTTTCGTTGAGGGTCTGCCGCACTAGATCTTCGGGGTCGCGGCTGATCTGGTCCATCGAACTGCTGCCAAGCAGGCGGTAGCCATCGCGACCCTGGACTTCCAGATCGACCACGCAGCGGCGCACAGTGTCCAAGTCGAAGGTCTCATCGAACAGGCGAATGAACGGGCCGACGGCGCAAGAGGCGTTATTGTCCTTGGCCTTGCTCAGCAGCAGTGCGCTGCGGCCCTCGAAGTCGCGCAGGTTGACGTCGTTGCCCAAGGTCGCGCCATGAATCCGGCCGCGGCTGTCGACCGCCAGCACCACCTCCGGTTCGGGGTTGTTCCATGCCGATTTCGGGTGCACGCCGATTGCGCTGCCGCTGCCGACAGCTGCCAACACCGGGGCTTTGGTAAATATTTCCGCATCCGGACCGATCCCGACCTCCAGGTATTGGGACCACATTCCCTTTTCCAGCAGCAGTGCTTTCAACGCCATGGCCTGTTGAGAGCCTGGCCGCACCGCACGCAAGTTGTCACCGATCACCGTGCGCACTGTGGCACGCACCGCTTCGGCTTTGCTGGCGTCGCCGCCGGCTTGCTCCTCGATCACCCGTTCGATCATGCTGGCGGCGAATGTCACGCCTGCGGCCTTGATGACTTGCAGGTCGGCTGGCGCGAGCAGATAGGGCTTGCTGGCATCGAAAGCGGCACCGCTGTTGCTCAGCAGCGCCTCGACGCTACCCAGAAACTGGCCCGGCGTGCTGCGTACTGCCTGTAGCGGATCTTCATGCTCAAGCAACTGACTGAGGGTGGCGAAGCGTTCGGAGAGGTCGAACACACCGTCATTACGCAGCACTATCGGCGAGGGGCCGCCGGGTTCACCGGGCGTCCAGGCACGGCCGACAAGGGTGCCGGCCAGGTTGTCCTCGGGAAGAGTATTAGCGGAAGTGAGCGTTATCGGCATGGCATCTAGGTCTCCTGGATCTGAAAGCTGAACGCTAGGGCAAACCGTGCGATAAACTCCAATGGCATCTTTTCACTATTCGATAACATGTGGTTATTGCCCAAAGGTGGATTCATGTCGGACCTATCTTTTTCTCACGTCTGCAACTGGCTTAAATTCCGCCACCTTCTGCTCATCGACACACTCGGCCGCACACACAACATGCATCTGGCAGCTCAGCAGATGAACCTCAGCCAGCCGGCGATCAGCAAGATGCTCAAGGAGATCGAGAACCTGCTCGGCTTCGCCCTGTTCGAGCGTCTGCCACGCAGCATGCCGCCCACCGCCCTGGGCGAGCAGGTAGTGCGCTATGCCCAGGTCGCACTCAATGATGCACGCACCTTCGTCGACCAGATCGACAGCCTGCGCCAAGGCGGCCACGGGCATCTGAAGGTTGGCGGCATCTTTGCCGCCACCGCCGTGGCGCTGCCAGAAGCCATCGTCGAGATCAAGCAGCGCAAGCCGTTGCTATCGATTGAGGTGGTGGAGCAGACCAGCGACCATCTCATGGCGATGCTGGAGGACAAGAACCTGCACCTGGCGGTAGCACGATTCACCGATGTGGCGCAGCACCAGCGCTTCGACTTTCAGCCGCTGGCGCCGGAGCCGTTCTGCTTCGTGGTCAACGACCAGCATCCTTTGAGCGATGCCGGGCCGGTGACCCTGCCTCAGTTGCTTGAGTGGCCGTGGATCCTCTACCCGAAGGGCACGCCAATTCGTGGTCGTATGGAACGCGCGTTCGCCGAGGCCGGGGTCGCGGTGCCGCGCAACACCATCGACACCATTTCAATGCAGACCTTCCTCAAGGTGCTGTTGGGCGGCCCGATGATCGGCATGCTGCCCCAGGCGATGGTCGAGCCACACATTGACAGCGGGGTACTTATCAACCTCGATACGCCGTTGCACCTGGATCCCCAGGATTACGGCATCTTGACCCGCAAAGGCGAGCCCTTGACCGGAGCGGCGTTGGAGTTTGCCGAGATACTGCTGGCCAACGCACGAAGGGTGCAGTCGGACTGATAACAAGCGGTTATCAAATGATCCCCAAAAGCCATTGGGCAAGAATCGCAGAGCCGCATAGATTAGTGCCCACTGTCTTACGCGACGCGAAGGTACCCTTCATGACTTCATTTGCAGGCCAACAATTCATCGGCGGTAGCCGACGTGCTAACGGGACTGCTTCATTGCATAGCGTGGATGCGCACACCGGGCAGGCGCTACCTGGTGCGTTTTTCCAAGCTACCGAGCAAGAAGTGGATGCGGCTGCTCTAGCCGCTGCCGCTGCCTATCCGATCTACCGGGCGTTTCCCGCTCTGCGCCGGTCCGAATTCCTCGATGCCATTGCCGATGCGCTGGATGCGCTGGGCGATGACTTCATTGATACCGTATGTAGCGAGACCGCCTTGCCAGCAGCAAGAATCTTGGGCGAGCGGGCGCGGACCAGCGGTCAGTTGCGGTTGTTTGCCTCGGTGTTGCGCCGAGGTGATTTCGCCGCTGCGCGTATCGACCGCGCACAGCCCCAGCGCACCCCGCAGCCACGGCTGGACATCCGCCAGTGCCGCATGGGCCTGGGGCCGGTGGCGGTATTTGGCGCCAGTAACTTCCCTCTGGCGTTTTCCACCGCCGGTGGCGATACCGCCGCAGCCCTGGCTGCAGGCTGCCCAGTGGTGTTCAAGGCCCACAGCGGCCACATGGGGACTGCGCAATGGGTGGCCGAGGCGATTGTAGGGGCCGCCGAGCGTTGTGGCATGCCTGCCGGCGTGTTCAACATGATTTTCGGCGGTGGCGTGGGTGAGGCCTTGGTCAAACACCCTGCCATACAGGCGGTTGGTTTCACCGGCTCGCTCAAGGGCGGCCGTGCCCTTTGCGACATGGCCGCGGCGCGGCCACAACCGATCCCGGTTTTCGCCGAAATGAGCAGTATCAACCCGGTGCTGGTGTTGCCCGGCGCGCTGGCGGTTCGCGGCGAGGCCGTGGCCTGCGAGTTGGTCGCCTCGGTGGTACTTGGGTGTGGGCAGTTCTGCACTAATCCCGGTTTGATACTGGGCGTGCGCTCTCCCGAATTCAGCACCTTTGTCGAACACATGCGTGTGCAGGTAGCCGACCAGTCACCGCAACCCATGCTCAACAAAGGCACCTTGGCCAGCTATGCCCACGGTGTGGCCACCCTCAAGGCAATGCCCGGCATTCGCCATCTGGCGGGTGCCGAACAGCAGGGCAACCAGGCCTGGCCGCAACTGTTCGCGGCAGATGCGCGGTTGCTGCTCGAGGGTGAGCCGTTACTGCAAGAAGAAGTCTTTGGCCCGGCCACGGTGGTGGTAGAACTGGCCGACCAGGCCCAGTTGCTTGCTGCACTGCATGCACTGGGTGGGCAACTGACCGCCACGCTGATCGGCGAGCAGAGCGATCTGGCCGCTGCCGCCCCACTGGTAGCGGTACTGGAACAGAAGGCCGGTCGGATCCTCGTCAACGGCTACCCGACCGGTGTCGAGGTCTGCGACGCCATGGTGCACGGCGGCCCGTACCCAGCCACTTCTGACAGCCGTGGCACCTCAGTCGGCACACTGTCGATCGACCGCTTCCTGCGCCCGGTGTGCTACCAGAACTTCCCCGATGCGCTGTTGCCCGAAGCCCTGCGCGACGCCAATCCACTAGGGCTGCTGCGGCTGGTCGATGGTCAGCCCAGCCGCGAACCGATTCGCTGACAGGTACTACCATCGGGCACTCGTGCCCGATGCTCTCTAAATAAGAACAATCAGGCGTGCACGACATGCCAAGAGGTTGGTTATGGCTCATCAAGTTGTCGACCCCATGCGCGATCAGGCTTTCGAAGATCGCACCTATCGCAAGGTAATCATACGAATCCTGCCTGTCCTGTTGCTGTGTTACATGGCGGCCTATCTCGACCGGGTGAACATCGGCTTCGCGAAACTGAGCATGCTGGAGGATCTGCAGTTCAGTAATACGGTCTATGCCTTGGGCGCGAGCGTTTTCTTCTGGGGTTACTTTCTGTTTGAAGTACCGAGCAACTTGCTGCTGCATCGATACGGCGCACGGTTCTGGATCGCCCGCATCATGCTGAGCTGGGCCATCATCTCCATGGCTGTCGCATTTACCCAGCCACTTGCCGCGTTCTTCCATGTCGAGTCCAGTACCATGTTTTACGTGCTGCGCTTCCTGCTCGGGATCTGTGAGGCAGGCTTCTTCCCTGGAGTGATTCTTTACCTCAACTACTGGTTCCCGACCCATCGGCAAAGCCGGGTGATGTCTGGTTTCCTGATGGCAATGCCTGTCAGCCTGACGCTGGGCGGCATTTTGTCTGGTTGGCTCATGACCAGCATGGATGGCTGGCACGGTATGGCGGGTTGGCAGTGGATGCTGCTGGTCGAGGGTGTACCGTCGGTGATCATGGCGGCCATCGTTTATTGCTGCTTGTGCGACAACATCGACAAGGCGGCTTGGTTGTCCCAGCAGGAAAAGGAACTGCTCAAAGCCAACTTGAAGCAAGAGGAGTACGGCAAGGTTTCACGCCTCAAAGATGTCTTCTTCAGCCCACGTGTTTGGCTGCTCGTATTCATCCTGCTCACGTTCAACACAGGTTTTTATGGCCTGGCCTTCTGGATGCCCTCGATCATCAAGAGCGCGGGAGTGACCAGCACCCTGGAAATCGGCTTGCTGACCGCCATCCCCTATGGCGTTGCGGTGATCGCCATGTTCCTCAACGCGCGCCACTCCAACCGCACTGGAGAGCGTCGGCTGCATGCCGCGATCCCGGCGTTCATCGGTGGCTGCGGGTTGATCCTGAGTGCTGTTTTTGCACACAACGTTGTCCTTTCAATCGTGTTCCTGACCGTGGCGGCATCCGGGGTGCTTAGCCTGATGCCTATCTTCTGGACGTTGCCGGGCACGGTGCTCTCAGGTGTCGCAGCGGCGGCAGGCATAGGCATGATCAACGCGTTCGGCAACCTGTCCGGTTTCACCGGTTCGATGATTACAGCAGTGGCGGAGAACCTCACCGGCGACATCAACAACGGCACTTATGTCTTGGGCCTGTGCCTGTTCATCAGTGGAGCATTGATCATGGCGATCCCCGCCGCGATGTTGAAGCGGCCCGACTCGCAGCCCCGCGCGCAGTTGAACCTGGAGGCAGCATGAACATCAATCACGGAGCAAGCCCGCGCCAGGCCCTGCTGATGCTGGCGCCGTTGCTCGACGAGCACGAAAGTCAGCTCGCCAGGCAGTTCGACTTGGTACGCGCTTTTGATTCGCATGCCTTGGCGGCTGTTCTAGCCGACCGGCCGGAACGTTTCCGTGCGCTGGTGACCAACGGAGTAGTGGGGGCGCCAACCCCAGTCATGCGCGCACTGGTCAACCTGTCATTGATCGCTGTCAACGGTGTGGGCGTTGATTGCATTGATCTGGGCCAGGCGAAAGCCCGCGGCATTCAGGTCGAAACGACAGTCGATATCCTCACGGATGCCGTGGCGGACCAAGCAGTAGCTTTGCTCTTGAGCTTGCTGCGCCAGGTTTGCGTGGCTGATCGCTTCGTTCGGGCGGGCCTGTGGCGCGAGGCCGCATTCCCATTGCTAGGCACCACGTTGCGAGGGCTGCGCGTCGGCATCATAGGTCTCGGCCGTATCGGCCAAGCGATTGCCAGTCGCCTATTACCGTTCGGAGCCAAGCTGGCGTATCACAATCGCAATGAACTGCAGGGCTGCAGTTACACCTATTACCCCGACGCTTGCAGCCTGGCCGCGGACAGCGACATTCTTATCCTCGCTGCCGCAGGAGGAAGTGCGACGTCACGCCTGGTCAATGCGCCAGTGCTGGAAGCGCTTGGCGCGAAAGGGATGATTGTAAACGTGGCGCGGGGAAGCGTGATCGACGAAGCGGAGCTGGTTGCTCGATTGCAGGATGGGCGACTTGCAGGGGCGGCCTTGGACGTGTTCGCAAATGAACCGCAGGTGCCTACCAGCTTGTTTGACCTGGATAACGTAGTGCTTCAGCCGCACATGGGCAGCGCTACTCTGCAGGCCAGGAAAGCTATGGGGGACTACGTCGTCAGTGCGATTCGTCGAAGTACACTTTCAAGGAAAGGCAATACGGCAAGCTTGGGCCATTGAGCATGACTGCTTGTTCAAATCGATGTCCAGTTTGGAGCGTATAGCGACGGTCATACCTCGACCGTCGCTATACAATTTCAGACCCCCGTCTGCTCCGCCCTCTCCAATGCGTCATCGACTTCAATCCTCGCTATGGAACCGTCTTAGCGGCTACCAGACTCATTTAAGATTTGAGTGAGCCCTTGACGGTAAGTCGTGACTTTGAAATCGGGAAAACGCTGCTTGTACTTCGAGGAGTCGAACAGGTTGTCGTGCGCGTACCGTGGCAGCAGCTCCCGCAGCTCACGGACTTGCTTGGATATCAGGCCTACTGCTGTCAGGGTCAATTTGCCAAGAATTTTATAAGTAGCGTCCTTGCCAGAGATCTGAGAAGCCAGCGTGACAAGTTGTTTGTAGGTCAGCCGCTCATCGTCACAGGGCAGGTGCCAGGTTTGCCCGAACGCATCTGAAGTGTTCCCCAGCGCTGCCAGTGCCCGGCTTGCATCCGGCGTCCAGATGAGTGTTCGCTGAGTATCGTCTCGCACTGGGACGCGTGGCGTCTTGCCGGCCTTCATGTTGTCGAGGACCAGGGTATTGGTGATGCTCTGAGTCTTGCATGGCCCATAGAACTCGGGCGCTCGCCCTATGACGACAGGAATGTCACCTCGCGCCATCTCCTGCAACACCATCGATGCCATTCGCGCACGGACCTGCCCTTTACGACCGACCGGTTCGAAGGGTGTGTTCTCGGTCAACAGGCGATCATCTTGCGGATACATATAAGTGTTGTCGAAATAGACGAAGCTGGCATCGGATGCGCGAGCCGCATCAAGCGCGTTTCGCAGCATCACTGGGAATTGCGTTTCCCAAAGCTGTGTATCTGGCGGAAGTCCGGCCGTGAAATAAACGATGCTGCTACCCTTTACGGCCTTGGCCGCCTGGCTGGCGTCTAGCAGGTCCGCCGCAATCAGCGTGTCAGAGTCGCTGACTTTGCGCGGATTACGGCTGACCAGCCTGATATCTTCGGTAAATGTCCGGTTCAGTTCCCGTGCCAGCTCTATGGCTATCTGGCCAGTTGCGCCTAAAACGGTTTGCATTTGGTCTCCTGGAAACCTCGGTAGAAGGTTTCTCTCTACTAACTGCGATGATGATGGCCCGTTTACGTATGCCGGGCGCGACGCTGTGGCTGCCGCCCTTGGGCGCGGTACAGCAAAGTCCATGTAGCCCAGGTATTTACCTTAGGCTTAAAGTAAACTTTAAGGTCAAGTCCTTATCGTAAGAGTAGGCGCGGGATGGCGGGTTGGGCCGATTTGATCAGGCCCACGATTGGAGATTCGTAATCGAAGTTGGCTCTCGGGTGCCCGGGGGGTTAAAGTGAGCTTTAAGGTCAGAACTTCTGTGAAGGTGTGGTATGAGGATTGGAGCGCTTGCGAAAATCACGGGTCTTGCCGCTTCGCGCATCCGTTTCTACGAGGCAAGTGGGCTGATTCAATCAGTTGAGCGAAAGGCCAATGGCTACCGCGACTATTCAGATGATGCCGTCTGGATACTGGAGATGATCACCAGCGCACAGGCAGCAGGGTTTACCCTGGAAGAAATCCGGCACCTGTTGCCGATGAGTTCGCAAGGTTGGCGTCATGACGAGCTACTTTCCGGGTTGAAGCGCAAGGTCGAGGAGATCGAGGTGCTGCAGCAACGCTTGGCTCGCAACAAGGAGCAGTTGCTGATGGTGATCGACGGCATTGAAAGCAAGCCAGACGGCATGCCGTGCGTAGACAGCACCCAACGGGTGCTTGGCCGTCTGCGCGAAGACATCGCTTTGAACAAGGTGGGCGCTTCACCTGCCAAGTGAAGCATGCCAGCGTCTGATGCGGAGCAGGGCGCCGGCTCAGGGGCCGGCGCTGATACAGCGTCAGTCACCGCTATTCAGTGCTGCCAGCGGCTTCGGAGCATAGAGGGCGCTCTGGAATTCGGGCACGTATTCGTATTTCACCATCTTGCCCAACTTCAAAGAACGGATGTAGGTCGACAGGCTACCGTCGCCGAGCACCAGGTGAGCCGAGTCAGCGCTCATGCTTGATCCATGACGGGTCTGCCGAGACGTCGCATAGCCATAACTCAGCTGTCCAGCGTGATCGAGGTTGGTGAAGCTGTTAGTCACCAGGCCGGCTTCACTGGATACGTCCTCGAGCTTTCTTGCCTTAAAGACGACGTCAATGTTGCCAGTCTGCGCGTCGACGATGTCATAGGACACGGTCGCGGCGTCCTCTCGGCGGTTGATCTCTGTCAGCCATTTCGGCAGGTTGTAGCCCACTACGCCACGGACACGGGCAAGCTCGGTATTTACCGGCAATTTGAGCACGTAGCCCCAGAAGTCCTTGGACATGGATTGTCCGATCAAGCTGAATGGCCCGAGATTGGACTTGCCTGGTTTGTTGGTGATGATCGACAAGGCAATTTCGTTGTAGCTGTCGTTGTCGCAATAATCGTAGGTGTAAGCCGTGAACGCTACCAGGCCGCGGCCTGGCCATACCTGCAGGGGTTGAACCTGCTTGAGTACTTCGGCAGGCATCAGCTCGCGCAGGCGATCGAGGTCTGCGGTGTAAACGGCTGTAAACCGGCTGTTCTTGTAGTAGAAGTTAGGCGAGTACGACTCGAAGCCCATATCGACCTTGGTCTTTTCCAGGACTTTGAACCAACTGAGGTCCATGCCTGGCGCTTCGGCCTGGATCACCGACAGGGGAGGGTTGGAGCGGTATCGGTCGTACAGACCGCCTTTGACGACGGGTACCTGGTGGCCTGCGATCTCTATCATCGCGGTTTCGGCATGCTTGGGGATGCCGGTCGTGTCCGCCAGGGTGGCATTGCTAATGGGTGTCAGGAGTGCACCTGCCACTGCGGCGACGGTTCCGAGTTTCACTTTTCAGTCTCTCCGGTGAATTGCATCACGCATTGATGAATGCGACCAGGCATCTCGCTTGGCGGCGAACTAGATGGACCTTACACACGCACCTTAACTTTAAACTTAACTTTAATGTCAAGGCGCTGTTGGTGGGCTTTATCCGCCACTGGACCTGCTGTCATGGCCGGGGGCGCAAGGTGTAGGCGAGGGCTAAATCAGCCAGTTTTCCGAAAGGTGGCCGGAGCAGCCTTGGCAAGTTCCAACGACCTTGCACGAACACGCCCTTGGCATGACTCATCGAGCGAAAACCTTCGATACCGTGGTAAGCCCCCATGCCACTGGGACCCACGCCCCCGAACGGCAGGTCGTCCACCGCGACGTGCATCAGGGTGTTGTTGATGCCGACGTTGCCGGAGGTGGTGCACCTGAGCAGCGCTTCGCTGTCGGCCCCCACATTGCCGAAGTAGTAGAGCGCTAGCGGACGTGGCCTGGCATTGATATGGCCGATCGCTTCGTCGAGGGAGCGGTAGGTACGCACCGGTAGCAAAGGCCCGAAGATTTCTTCGCGCATGACCAGTGCATCGTCACCAGCCCCCACGATCAGCACCGGAGCCAGTGTCCGCGGTCGCTCTGCCGCACGCTCCGGGGTCACGCCAGCCTCGATCACCTTGGCACCCCTGGTGCGGGCGTCTTCGACCAGCGACTGCAACCGCGCGTAGTGCCTGTCGCTGACGATGGAGGTGTAGTCCGGGCTGGTCGGGCCTTGCGGATAACTACGGGCGACAGCCGCGCGGTACTGGGAGATGAACTCATCCAGGTCATCCTCATGGACCAGGGCGTAGTCCGGTGCCACGCAGGTCTGGCCGGCATTGGCGAGTTTGCCGAAGACGATGCTGTCGAGGGTGTTGCGTCCGGCATGCCCAGGGGCCACGAACACAGGGCTTTTACCGCCCAGTTCAAGGGTCAGCGGCACCAGGTTGTCACTAGCCGCCCGCATCACCATCCGGCCAACCTGGGTACTGCCGGTGAACAATAGGTGATCGAAGGGGAGAGCGCTGAAGCTTGCGCCTATCTCAGGGCCGCCGAGTATCACCGCCACCTCTTCGACGGTAAAACTGCCCGCCAGAATGCGCTGAATCAGCTCACTGGTGCGTGGCGTCAGTTCGGAGGGTTTGATCATCACCCGATTGCCAGCCGCCAGTGCGGTGGCCAGGGGGATGAAGGTCAACGCTATTGGGTAGTTCCACGGCGCCATGACGCCGATCACGCCTTTGGGCTGGTACTCCACATGCGCGCGGCCATTGCGGTGAAACGCGGCGACGTGACGACGCTCGGGTTTCATGAAACGGCGCAGGTGCCGCAGCAGGTAGTCGATCGACTGGACCACGCCAAGCAGTTCCATGATGTCTGTCTCATGCCTTGAGCGGTTGCCGAAATCGGCGCTGATCGCTTCTTCCACGTCGCGGCGATGGGCAAGCACCGCCGCGCGCAACTTGATCAAGTTGGCTTTGCGTCGCTCAACGCTGGGTGGCCCGTCATTGAGAAACGCACCCCGCTGCTGTTCCAGCATGGTTGCGGCGTCGATATCTGGGATGGATGTTGCGGCGACAGTCATCTTGCACCTCTCAAGGTCATTGCAATGTAGACACTGTAAACTTGATTTCCGCCGATCATAGGAAGACAATGTGTTCACTGTCAACATTAGGGGAGCAGCCGTATGTCATCCGATGAAATTTGCGAAGCAAAGCCCTACCACCATGGCGATTTGCGTCGCACCATCATCGACACTGCTTTGGCCACCCTGAAAGAACAGCGAGGCTGGCAATTCACCCTGCGCGAAATAGCCCGGCGAGCCGAAGTGAGCCACTCGGCTCCATATCGGCATTTTCCGGACAAGGGGGCGCTGCTCCACGAGTTGGCGCTACTGGGCTTCGAGCGATTGAATGCGGCGATGCAAGACGCGATGGGGCCCGCGATGTCAGCACCAGAGCGCTTGCGGGCGATGGCCTACGCCTACCTGGCGTTTGGCGAGGAAAATCCGGATTTGTACCGGTTGATGTTTTCGACACAGGCGGGAGACCCCGCGCAGATCCATGTCGACCCCCGGGCCCAGGCACCGTTCTCCCTGGTGATCGAGGTGCTGGAGCGGGGTCAGGAGGAGGGTACTATTCGCGCCCGTTCTGCCTTGGGACAGGCTACCGCAAGCTGGGCGCACCTTCACGGGTTGACCCTGCTTTCGATCGATAGCCGGTTGGTGCCGGCGAAAGTCGGCGACCATGCCATCGAGGATGCCTTGACGACCTTGCTTGACGGTTTGGTCAGTGATCAGACGGCTCGATGACCTGCGACTCTACAGAGAACTGCTCGCCCGTATGAAGGCGATGCTTGGCCCAACCACCTAGGATCAGGTACTCAGGCATGACCAAACGCATCCTGCACGTCGTTACCAACGTTGCCCATTACAGCGACCCGAGTCATCCCACGGGGTTGTGGTTGAGTGAGCTGACGCATGCCTGGCATGTGTTCGCTGGCAGAGGTTACGAACAGCACTTGGTGAGCCCGCAGGGTGGAAAATCCCCACTCGAGCCGCGTTCGCTCAAGTGGCCATTGCTCGATGGCACGGCCAAAGCCTGGTTGAACGACCCGGCGGCAATGGCACGTCTTGGCAACACCTCAAGTCCGCAAGCGTTAGTGTCATCAGACTTCGACGCCATCTATTTCACCGGTGGCCATGCGGTGATGTGGGACTTCCCTGAAGACGAGGGTTTGCAGCGGCTGACCCGCGAGATCTACGAGCAGGGTGGCGTCGTTTCTTCGGTTTGCCATGGGTATTGCGGGCTGCTCAATACTCGGCTGTCTGATGGCCGTCTCCTGGTAGAGGGGCGTCGTCTGACGGGCTATGCCTGGATCGAAGAAGTGCTGGCGGGCGTTGCGAGCAAGGTCCCATACAATGCCGAGCAAGAGATGAAGCGCCGTGGGGCGCGCTACGAGAAAGCACTCTTGCCATTCACTTCCCATGTGGTTGTCGATGGCCGCTTGGTGACAGGCCAGAACCCACAATCTGCCAAAGCAACTGCCGAGCAGGTAGCTGCACTGCTCCAGCGGAAGGCTGCGTGAGATCCCTCGCTTAACGAGAGGCGCGACGTCTTCGCCATAGAGTGGTACGGCTGACACTTCGGTGATTCGGCACAGGCCGTTGTAGGAGCGGGTTCACCCGCGAAAGGGCCAGGCCTGCCGGCAATTTCCACCAGCCGTTCACTGTTGCCGCCGCCACCCCATGCGGGTAAACCCGCTCCTTGCCGGCGACCGCGCACGCCTTTCAGATGTTGAGCAAGACAGTTGCTCTCACAGCGGGGCGGGTAAGCCTCGCGATGCCAAAGATCACGGTTCAGCAAAGTTCAGTTACAAACATGTAAACTTCGTAAATAAGATTTACTCGCATTTGCGATTCTCTATATTTACCAACCCTGTTGGCCGCCAGACTGAGTGTGCGGGGCCGGTGGGCGAGGGCTCCCGGTTTCCGACAGGGATGTGCCTTTTCGCTCATGAATCGCAGGAGATGTACCCATGCAGTGCAGAACTTCACCCAACAGCCTGGCCCTGGCGTTCGTCGCGCTGGCGTCGCCGTCCATGCTGGCGACCGCGGCAGAGTCCGAGGAGCGACGTGCGGGTGAGGTACTGGAAGTGCCCGTCGCCGACAACGCACTGGTGATCCAGGACACCCTGATCACCGCCGAGCGCGAGGCGCGACAGGCCCTGGGCACGTCGATCATCACCGCCGAAGACATCAAACGCCACCCGCCGGCCAATGACCTTTCCGACATCATCCGCCGCGAGCCCGGGGTTAACCTGACCGGCAACAGTGCCAGTGGCGCACGCGGAAACAACCGCCAGATCGACCTGCGCGGCATGGGCCCGGAAAACACGCTGATCCTCATCGACGGCAAGCCATCCAGCGCGCGCAACGCCGTGCGCTATGGCTGGAACGGTGACCGTGATACTCGGGGTGAAACCAACTGGGTGCCGGCCGAAGCGGTCGAGCGCATCGAGATCTTGCGTGGCCCGGCCGCCGCACGCTACGGCTCCGGCGCCATGGGCGGGGTGGTCAACATCATCACCAAGCGCCCTTCCGACGAGTTGAAAGGCAGCGTCAGCCTGTACACGCAGCTGCCCGAAGACAGCGCAGAAGGCGCCAGCCGCCGAGCCAACTTCAACCTCGGTGGCGGCCTGACCGATAACCTGGGTTTCCGCCTGTACGGTGGCCTGGCCAAGACTGACGCCGACGATCTGGACATCAACGCCGGGCATGCCACCAGCGCCCTGGTAGCGGGGCGGGAGGGGGTGCGCAACAAGGACATCAACGGCCTACTGAGCTGGAAACTGAACGACGAGCACCGCCTGGAAGCCAGTGCCGGCTACAGCCGTCAGGGCAACATTTTTGCCGGTGATACCATGAACAGCAACGGCGGCGGCGACGTCGACTTCGTCTCCAGCCTCTACGGCCACGAAACCAACGTGATGCAGCGCAGTACTTACGACCTGACCCACCTCGGTGATTTCACCTGGGGTACCAGCAAGACCACGCTGGCCTACGAGTACGTGCGCAACTGGCGCCTGAACGAGGGCCTGGCAGGCCGCACCGAAGGTGCCCCCAACGACGAAGGTGGGGCCATGTCACGTTTGCGCAACACACGCCTGAGCAGTGAGGTGAACCTGCCGTTCGCCATGGGCAGCACAGAACATGTGCTTACCGTGGGTGGCGAGTACCTGTACGAAACCCTCAACGATCAAGGTTCGTTGCGCCCGCAAAGCTCCGACCCCACCAACAATGACGGCCTTGTCGGCTTCGATCGCAGCAGCTCGAAGATGACCGCACGCAGCTATGCGCTGTTTGTCGAAGACAACATCATCGTTGGCGACACCACCATTACGCCGGGCCTGCGTTTCGACCACCACGAAACCTTCGGTGACAACTTCAGCCCCAGCCTGAACCTGTCGCACAAGCTGACCGCAGCGCTGTCGGTAAAAGGCGGCATCGCCCGTGCCTACAAGGTTCCGAACCTGTACCAGTCCAACCCCAACTACCTGCTGTACAGCCGCGGTAACGGCTGCAGTGTGCAACAGACCAACAACGGTGGCTGCTACCTGCAGGGCAACGCCGACCTCAAGCCAGAGATCAGCGTCAACAAGGAAATCGGCCTGTTGTACGACCGTGGCACCTGGCGCACCAGTGCCACCTACTTCCGCAACGACTACAAGAACAAGATCATCGGTGATACCGATGTGCTTTACACCATCGGTACCGGCAGCCGCGTGACGCAGTGGGACAACGCCGGCAAAGCGCGGGTGGAAGGTGTCGAAGGCAACTTCTTCATCGAGTTGACTCCGACCCTGGACTGGAACACCAACCTGACCTGGATGCTCGACAACGATAATCGTGAAACGGGTGAGCCGCTCTCGGTGATCCCGGAATACACCGTCAACACCAGCCTCGACTGGCGCGCCACCGAGCAGCTGTCATTCCAGCTGGCAGGTACCTACTTCGGCAAGCAGAAATCACCGACCTACAACTACCGCACCCAGCAGGACTACGACAAGACCGCCCAGCAGGACGTCGAGGCCTATGGCCTGGTGGACGTGAGCGCCGGGTACAGGTTCAATGCCAACTACGATGTGCGTGTAGGTGTGAACAACGTGTTCGACAAGCAGATCCTGCGTGGCGGCAATGCCAGCAGCTCGGGGGCAAACACGTATAACCAGCCGGGCAGGGCGGTGTTTGCTGCGCTGAATATCAGCTTCTGATCCTATGGGCCGCCATGCGGCCCAATCGCCGGTAAATCAGGTCGCGGATGGCAGACGTCATTGTTGCAGCCAAAAGCCTCGCATCGTGCTAAACCATGCACCCCAGCCCGCTGCGAGAAATGCCTGGTGAAAGCCATCCGCCTGACCCTGATCTGTCATGCCCTGACCCAGGCCCAGAAGAACGGGCGCCTGCACCATTCTGACGATGGCATCCTGCCGCTAGAGCAAGAGTCAGGCGCTGACCGTTCAGGTGCGCAGTTGCTGAGTGCGCCAGAGCGACGGGCCTGCGAGACGGCGGCGTGGTTAACGGGGGCGGTACAGATCGAGCCGGGATTGGCCGATTGTGACCTCGGGCGTTGGCAGGGTTTGTCGCTGAAGCAGCTGCAAGCCGAGCAACCGCAGGCGTTGGCAGAATGGCTGCAGGATCCGGCCAGTGCCGTGCATGGTGGCGAGTCGTTCGCTGCGCTATGCCAGCGCCTGGCCGCCTGGCTGGCGGCCTTCGACAGGCCGGGTGACTGGCTGGCGGTGACTCACCCGATGGTCATACGCGCCATGCTGGTAGAGGTGCTCGGGTGTCCGATAATTGCCGGGCAGCGTATCGACGTGCTGCCCTTGTCACGCCTGGAACTGAGCTTTACCGGGCAGTGGCGGTTGCGCCTGGGCTAAGGCTCAGAACGCCAGCTTGTAACCGATCAGCAGCAGCATGGCTGCCAGGCAAGGGCGCAGCACGCGGTCGGAGATTCGCCCGGTGAGGTGGCTACCCAGATAGATGCCTGGCAGCGAGCCCAGCAGCAAGTAGCCCAGCAGCGACCAATCCATGTTGCCCATGCCGGCGTGGCCCAGGCCTGCGACCAAGGTCAGTGGCACGGCGTGGGCAATTTCGGTACCGACCAGGCGACGGGTGACCAGGAACGGGTACAGCAGGAACAGCGCCACCGTACCCAGGGCGCCGGCCCCGATGGAGGTGAGGGTGACCATTACCCCAAGCACAACGCCGGTCAGCACTGTGAGGGTGTTCAGGCTGCGGTCGCTGAGGTGGTAGTGATCACCGGCATGGCGGCTGGCGAAGGCCTGCAGGCGCGATTTGAACAGGATGGCCAGCGCGGTCAGGATCAGCACCACCGCCAGGCCTTGCTTGATGATGGCGTTGAGCGCCGAGGTGTCGGCGTGCAGGGTGCTGAGGAACCACAGGGTCAGCGCCGCTGCGGGCACGCTGCCCATGCTGAGCAGGCCGGTGATCTTCCAGTCGATGTTCTTGTTGCGTGCGTGGACCCAGACGCCACTGGCCTTGGTGATGGCTGCATACAGCAGGTCGGTGCCGACAGCGGTCGCTGGGTGGATGCCGAACCATAACAGGATCGGGGTCATCAGCGAGCCGCCACCGACGCCGGTCATACCGACGATGAAGCCCACGAACAGGCCAGCAATGGTGAAACCGAAAGAACCTACATCCATACGCTACTCGACTGCCCAACTTTGCCCGTTATCGGATGCCAGTCAGCATATAGATTTTTTTATAGCCAAATAGACTTGTTCGTTATTAGGTTATAACCGCGCATGCCTGGCAGGCGCACCCGATCAACGATCGGTCATCACCACCATGACATGGGCATCGCCACCGTCATCGCTTTCCGACAGGTAGATGTGCCCCACCTGGCTGTCGAAATACGCCGTCTCCTGCGGTCCGATGCTTACCGCTTCTCCGGTCTCGAACTCGATGCGCACGCGTCCGCTCAGCACCAGAGCGAACTCTTGCCCGGGGTGGCGGATAAAATCGTCGAACTGGCCGCGCTCGCGGGCAATGATGCGGGCATAGGCCGGTGTCATGCGCCGCCCGGGGAAGTCCCCGGCAATCGGGTAGTAGTCATAGGTGCCGGTCGAATAGCCCGCCGCCGCTGGCAGTGAATCGACCACCACGGTCACCGGCACAGGCGCACTGACCGTTCCACTGGCGCGAAACAGCTGGGCAATATCGACATTCAGCGCCCGCGCAGCAGCGGCGAGTTTTTCATAGCTGACCGACACCTGCGCCAGTTCCATCTTCGACAACGTGGACAGCGGCACGCCACTGGCCTCGGACAATTGCTTGAGGGTCATCTGGCGCGCCTTGCGCACCTGGCGCAGGCGCTGGCCCACTACTGCACGGTCAAGCTGGGGTAGAGCTGAGGGCATTCAGGGATCTCGGCATGCGGCGTTGGTCGGGCATCTTACCTTGGACACTTGCGCATTTCTAAATTCTCATATATTAGAATTCTCATAAATGATAATTGTCTGGCAGGAACGTGCATGACCCCGACCTACGACACCCTGATCATCGGTGCTGGCATTGCCGGCGCCTCACTGGGCTATCGCCTGGCCGTGGCCGGCCAGCAGCGTGTGCTGCTGCTCGAGCGTGAATCGCAGCCTGGCTACCACTCCACCGGGCGTTCGGCGGCCATGTTCATGGAGGCTTACGGCACCCCACAGATCCAGGCGCTGACCCGCGCCAGCCGGGCCTTCTACGAAGCGCCACCGCAGGGCTTCTGCGAGCACCCGCTGCTGGAGCCGCGAGGCTGTCTGTATGTGGCCGGCCTGGAGCAGCGTGAACTGCTTGAGCAAACTTACGCGCAGAACCTGGCCAATGGCACAGAAGTCAGCCTGCTTGACCGGGACGCGGCCTTGGCACAGGTACCCAGCTTGCGTGGCGAAGCCCTGGCCGGCGCGGTGCTTGAACCGGGTGCGATGGACCTTGATGTACATGCCTTGCACCAAGGCTTCTTGCGTGGTTATCGCACTGCTGGCGGTGAACTGCGCTGTAACGCCGAGCTCATCCAGGCCAGGTACCTGGACGGCGTGTGGCAGGTGGAGTTGGCCGATGGCAGCCGGCTGCAGGCCCGCCGCCTGGTCAATGCTGCAGGGGCCTGGGCGGACCGTGTGGCCGAGCAGTGCGGGGTGGCGCGCATCGGCTTGCAACCGTGCCGCCGTAGCGCCTTCACCTTCCCCGGCCCGGCGGAACAGGACTTTACCGGCTGGCCTGCGGTGATTGGCGTCGATGAAAGCTTCTACTTCAAGCCGGATGCCGGCCAACTGTTGGGGTCGCCAGCCAATGCCGACCCGGTTGAACCACAGGATGCCGCGCCCGAGGAGTTGGACGTGGCCTTGGGTATCTACAACATTGAAGCCATGACCACCCTGGCGATCCGCCGACCCAGCCACACCTGGGCCGGGCTGCGTTCGTTCGTTGCCGATGGCGACCTGGTGATCGGTTTCGATGCGCATGTCCCCGCGTTTTTCTGGCTGGCGGCCCAGGGAGGCTATGGCATCCAGTCGGCAGCGGGCGCCTCGCGCCTGGCCGCCGACCTGCTGCTGGGCCAGCCCTTGTGTCCCGACCTTGTCAGCCAGGGAGTGGCGCCCGAGCGCCTGTCCCCGGCCCGTTTCCAGCAACCCTGAAAGGAGCATCCCATGAGCAATGACATTCAGCGTTTCCCCAGTAGCCTGCCGTTCCCGTTTTCCCGCGCGGTAAAGGCCGGTGGCTTTCTGTTCCTCTCCGGGCAGGTGCCGATGAGCACCGACGGCGAAGTGGTGCGCGGTGATATCCAGACCCAGACACGTGCTGCCTGCGAGCGTATCGCCGAAAGCCTGGCGGCCTGTGGTGCGCGTTTCGACCAGGTGGTAAAGGTCACGGTCTGGCTGTCGGACATGCGCCATTTCGCCGGCTTCAACGAGGTGTACAAGGCGTTCTTCGGCGCGGCGCTACCAGTGCGCTCCACCGTGGCTTCGGCGTTGGCCCTGGGCGTGGATGTGGAGATCGAAGTGCAGGCGTTCGTCGGCGACGCCTGACCGGGCAAAGAGCCCGTGTAGAGGCGACCGTGTGTCGTGATGGGCTGCAAGGCCGCCCCTGCGACAGGTATGCGACGGCAATGAAAAAACAACAATAAATCCAGAGGTTCACATGCAAGAGCAGCTGAAGATTGCCGGCGCATTTGTCGGCGTGATCGTGGGGGCGGGGTTCGCTTCAGGGCGGGAACTGTTGTTGTTCTTTGTCGATTTCGGCGTGTGGGGGTTGGCTGGCGCGTTGGTCAGCGCCGCCTTGTTCACCTTCCTCGGCATGGCGTTGGCGGGGCTGGGCAATCGCCAGCAGGCCACCTCGCACAAGGATGTGATCCTGGCCATCTGCGGCCGCCACCTGGGCATGTTCGTCGACTGGTTGATTACCTTTTTCATGTTCGCCGTCACCGTGGTCATGCTGGCCGGTGGTGGTGCATTGCTGGAGCAGCAGTTCGGCATCCCGGCCCTGACCGGCAGCGTGCTGGTGACGCTGGTGGTGGTCGGCATCGTGTGTCTGGACGTGCGCAGGATGATTCTTGCGATCGGCGCCATCACCCCCTTGCTGATCCTGGTGGCGTCGGCGATAGCGCTGTATGCCGTGATCACCCGCGAGCAGAGCTTTGCTGCGCTCGATCAGGTGGCCAGCCAGCAACAGGCCGGCACCCGCCACTGGTTGCTGGGTGCGTTCCTGTATGTGTCGTATAACATCGTCGCGGGCGCGCCGATCCTGGCCATTCTGGGCGGTTCGGCCAAGGGCGAGAAAGCGGCGGTGTGGGGAGGCCTGCTCGGTGGTGCGGCGCTAGGTGGCCTGATGCTGGTGATGAGTGCCGGGCTGCTGTCGCGCCTGGACAGTGTGGCCGACCAGCCGATGCCAATGCTGTCGATTGCCAACGAAGTGTCACCACTGCTGGGGCTGGTGATGTGCCTGATCATCTTCGGCATGATCGTCAACACCGCGGTGGGCACGCTGTTTTCCTTCCTCTCGCGGCTGTTGCCGGCGGGCACGACGACGTTCCGCTGGGGCTCGGTGGTGACCGGGGTGGTGGCGTTCGGCTGTAGCCTGGTGGGGTTCATCAACCTGGTGGGTGAGGTGTACCCGTTCTTCGGTTACCTGGGCTTTGTGCTGATGACGGCGGTATTGCTGGCCTGGGTACGGCGGGGCAGGGCTGCGAAGGCGGTGGCTGCATAAGGGGCTGGTACAGGCGACAACAGGCATAGGCCGTTGCCGCCTGAACCCGGCGTTTAAATCCTGAAGCTGCCCACCAACTGCTTCAAACGCCCGGCCTGCTGGGCCAGCTGATCGCAATGGCGCAGGGTCTCGTTGAGGTTCTCCACCCCCTGCTGGTTCAGGGCGTTGATCTGGGTGATGTCCAGGTTGAGGCTCTCGACCACGGCGGTCTGTTCTTCGGTCGCTGTCGCCACCGACTGGTTCATGCCATCGATTTCGCCAATGCGCTGGGTCACGCTGGCCAGGCGTTCGCCGGCCTGGTTGGCCACCTGCACGGTCTGCTCGCTGGAGACCTGGCTGGTGTTCATGGTATGCACCGCTTCGCGCGAGCCTACCTGCAGGCTGGTGATCATGCGGTGGATTTCTTCCGCCGACTCCTGGGTACGGTGCGCCAGGTTACGCACCTCGTCGGCTACCACGGCAAAGCCACGGCCGGCTTCACCCGCACGGGCCGCTTCAATGGCCGCGTTCAGTGCCAGCAGGTTGGTCTGCTGAGAAATGCCCTTGATCACGTCGAGGATCTTGCCGATTTCGTCGGTGCTGGCGTTGAGCGTTTCGATCTGCGCGCACGACTCGCTGATCCGTTGCGACAGGGCAGTCATGGCGCTGATGGCTTCTTCAACCACTTCACGGCCACCGTGCGCCTGTTCGCTGGCACCGCTGGCATGTTGCGAAGCATCTGCGGCGTTGCGGGCGATTTCCTGGGTGGCGGCGCCCAGTTCGTTGATGGCCGCAGCGACGCTGTTGGTGCGCATGCTCTGTTCTTCAGAGCCGTTGATCGACGCATTGGACGCGCTGACCACTTTCTCCGAAAGGTCATGTACCAGGCGGGTGGCCGAGGACACTTCGCTGATCGAGGCATGGATGCGCTCGACAAAGCGGTTGAACGAGGTAGCCAGTTCGCCGAACTCGTCCTTGTTCTGCACGGCCAGGCGGCGGGTAAGGTCACCTTCGCCTTCGGCGATGTCGCGCATGGCGCGGCCCATGGTGGTCAGCGGGCTCATCAGCACCGGAATCAGCAGGCCGAGCAGGCCGGCAATGGCGGCCACGGCGATCAGCATGGCAATGATCGCCGAGGTGCGAAACTGGCTGAGCGCGGCATAGGCCTTGTCCCTGTCGATCGACAGGCCGATGTACCATTGCGCCGAAGGCAGGCCGGCCACCGGAGCGAACGAGATGATGCGGTCATGGCCGTCGAGGGTGACATCCTGCATGCCGGCGGCGACCCGCAGGTTGCTGCCTGGGTAGATGTCCTTGAGGTTCTTCATCACCTGGTCTTTATTGGGGCTGACGATCACCTGGCCATTGGCGTCGGCCAGGAAAGCGTGACCGATGCCACCGAAGTCGACCGAGTTGATGATCTCGACGAGGGTGTCGAGGGTCACGTCACCGCCGACCACACCGATCAGTTCGCCATTGCTCTTGCTCTTCACCGGCGTGGCGATGGTCACCATCAGGCCACCGACTGCACCCTGGTACGGGGCGGTCAGCACGGTCTGCCCGGCGTTGGCGGCGGCGCCATACCAAGGGCGCTGGCGCGGGTCGTAACCGGCGGGCATCTGGGCATCCGGGCGCTGGGTGAATTCGCCGTTGGCCTGGCCCAGGTAGGTGAACAGGAAATTACGCGTGTAGGACGGCTGCTCGATCAGCCCTGCCAGGGTGTCGCCGGCGCCTTGCTGGCCGATGTCCTGGGCCAGGTTCTCCAGCACCAGAATGCGCCCGCTCATCCAGTTCTGCACGCTGCTGGCGGTCAGCGCACCGGACTGTTGTACCGAGGCTTCGATGTTCTGGCGGATGGTGTTGCGTTGCAGGTAGTCGTTGTAGAGCGTGAACAGGGCAAATGCCAAAACCACGACGCCGCAGGCGCTGAGCAGGATCTTGTGGCGAAATTTCAGGTTCATGTTTCGAGACCTTGAGCCAATGAGGGGAGGGCGCAGCGCGCTCATGACGCGATGCGGGGCCTGTCGACCGAGATATCGGCTCAAGGGGTAAAAGATTGAAGTGCTTAGAGAAAATTCTTACAGACGTTTCGACGGACGGCAGTCACCGGTCAGCCAGCTGTTCGATCAGCAGGCGTGCGGCCTGCTGCAGCGGCTGTTGTTTGCGCCACAGGATATGTACGGGCAGTTGCAACTCGTTGCGCGTATTGCGGAAAGCCAGGCGTACCAGGCGGCCGCTGGCCAACAGCGGCGCGACCCGCGACAACGGTAGATCACCCCAGCCCAGGCCAGCTTCCACCATCTGCAAAGCCAGGTCGAAGCTGTCGCTGGACCAGTGCGTGGCGCCGATCAGCGGGCGAGGGTCAGCCAGCGGCAGGTCGCGGCTGCGCACCAGAATCTGACGCACCTGGGTCAAGTCCTCGAGGTAGTGGATACGCCCCTCACGCAAGGCCGGGTGGCCCGGCGACAAGGTGGCTACCAGCGACTCCATGCCGATGTGCTGAAAGCCGCGGCGGGCATCGACCTGCAGGCCGGCAAAGGCTACGCAGAGGTCGGCACGGCCACTGTCCAGCAAGTGCAGGGCTTCTTCCTGCGGGGCGCTGAGCAGGGCAATGTCCAGCAACGGGTGGCGCTCGCCGAGACTGGTGATGGCCGCCAGCAGCGGACGGTGATCAATGTCAGGTACCACAGCCAGGGTCAGGCTGCTCTCGAGCCCTTGGGACAGCTCCAGGGCATGAACCTGCAGCAGCCCCAGTTGTTCGGCAATCAGTCTGGCGTGTGGCTCCAGGGCCATGGCCTGTGCGGTTGGGCGAACTTCTCGCGGGCCACGTTCGAACAGGTTGTAGCCAAGTTCTGCCTCAAGGTTGCCAATGGCCATGCTTACGGCTGAAGGCACCCGCTTGAGGGCGCGCGCCGCGGAAGAAAACGAGCCGTGGTCGAGCACGGCCAGAAACAGCTGGATGTTGTCGCTGGAAAAGTTCATGGCAGCCTCCTGTCAGCAGATCTGACAGCTGCTGACTTTTGCTGTCAAGTACGTTGAAGCATGATCGCCCCCTTCGCTTTTTGTCTTTGGAGGGAACCCTGGGTGCAGGGATTGAAACGCAAGCTGGTCTACGTGACTTTCTATGAACTGATCGGGCTGTGCATGTCGACCCTCGGGCTGGCCTACCTGTCAGATACGCAGGCGTCGCATACCGGGCCGCTGGCGGTGATGATCACCACCATCGCCATGCTCTGGAACCTGACCTACAACACCCTGTTCGAGTACTGGGAGCGCCGCCAGGCCAAGCGTGGACGCAGCGTGGCGCGGCGTGTGGTGCATGCCATCGGCTTCCAGTTGACCCTGGTGGTGTACTTGATTCCGCTGATTGCCTGGTGGCTGGGCATGACATTGCTGGAGGCGCTGCTGGTGGATATGGCGTTCATCATACTGGTGCCGTGCTACACCTTTGCCTACAACTGGGCGTTTGATCGGGTGTTTGGCTTGCCAAGCTCTGCCCTGGCCACAACTTGACACAGCCTTGCGCGGCGAAGAGGCCGGTACAGGTTGCCACTAAGGTGGCAGGCGAATGATCAAAGGCGCCTGCTGCTCTACCTGCTGCTCCACCGGCCGCGGTGCACTGGCCAGCAAGCTGTCCTCAACCTGTCCCGACAGGTAATAGACCCCGGCCATGGTCCCGCTCTGGCGGTTCTCCATCAACTCCTGCCATTCCTGGTTCAATGCCACGTTGAGGATCACCCGCAGCTGTTCGACCATCTGCGGGTGGTCACGGTCATGGGTCATCATCCCGTAACCGGCCGTAGCAATTGAAATCATCGCCCCTGCCACCTTGCCCACTGCCGATGCCACCGCACTGGCGATACCGCGTGGGGCCAGGCTGGCGCCGAGCTTTTCGCTGGCCTGGGTGGCCACCGAGTTCAGTCCGACATCGGTCCTGCCAGGGCCTTTGCTGGCCTGCTGATGCAAGTGCTGGCGCATCGCTTGCCAAGCCGGTTGCTGGTCCAGTGACTTGGCCCGCAGCAGCTGATACAGGCTGGCATTGCGCGTATCCGGTGGCCCCAGGGCGATGGCGGGGATACGGTTGAGACGCTGGCTGAATTGTTCCGGCGGCGCGTTGTAGCGGCGGATGATGGCCGGCAGTTGCTGGCCGAGCAGTTGCAGGTACAGCTCGCAGGCGCGGTCGCGGATGCCCTCGGGGTTGATCTGCTCGGCCACCGGCTCGATCACCCGCGCGCGATACTGCTCCTGCAGGTACAGGGCCAGGCGTTTTTCTGCCGGTTCCCGACCCTTGCCGCTGTCGAGCTTGTACCAGGCCACCTTGAGGGTGAGCCATTGCTGGGTCCAGTAGCCCGTGAACCAGGGAATGAAGTCGCGCTCGGTGCGTTGTTGCACCTGCTCCTTCCAGACCCGCATGGAGCGACGGGCATAGTCGTTGGCCGAGCCGGCGGCGCCGGCCGAGGCGTCGATCAGTTCCTGATCGATGCGTTGCCAGGCCGCAGGGGTGAGTATTGTGGGCGGCGGCGGGGCAGGGGGGCGCTTGCTGGCACAACCGCCGAGGGCCAGCAGAAGGCATAGCAGCAGGAGGATTCGAGAGCTCACGCGACCGCCTCCCTGGTAGAGGCTGGGCTGGTTCTCGCAGTATAGGGTGGGGTTATCGGGGCTGCTGTGCAGCCCATCGCCCGCCCAGCATCGCTGCAAAGGGTTGCGTGAGCGCGGCCTGGGTGGGAGCGATCGCGTCAGCCTGGTCGGGTTATTCCAGGTCCAGCTTTTCTTCCAGGCGGTCAAGGTGCCTGTGCATCAATCCCAAGGCCGCCTCGGCATCACCTTGCTCCACGGCATCGATGATCGCCGCATGCTCTTCCCACGCACAATGATCGCAGCACGGCGATTCGTAGCGAGCGATGATCAGCGAGGTCATCGGCACCAGCCCATTGAGAAACCGCGCCAGCGGCGCATTGGCCGCCACCTGCGCCAGTTTCAGGTGGAACTCGCCGCCCAGGCGGATCGCCGCGCAGCGTTCGCCACGCTCATGGTGCTGGCGCTCGCGCTCCACCAGTTGCCGTAGCTGGCGTACCTGCACCGGCCGGGCGCGTTGCGCGGCCAGGGTGATCAGCGTGGTTTCGGCCAGACGCCGGGCACTCAGCACCTGGCGTGCCTGGTCTGGGTCAGGCGCGGCCAGATGTGCGGTGTGACTGGGGCGCTGTACCACCACCTGCTGGTCGGACAGGCGCCCGAGCACGCGGCGGATCACCGTGCGGCTGACACCAAATGCATGGCCCAGCGCCTGTTCGGGCAACAGGCTGCCCGGTGGCAGGCGCTGTTCGAGAATGGCGTCGAACAGCCGCGGGTAAATCTGCTCGGCCGACAGACGGGTTTCGCCGGCCGCGAGCAGGGCAGGCAAGTGGGGGACGGCGTTCATGGTCACTCTCCTGAGGTCATGGATGCGGATGTTCGTCCGGGATATTCAGCGCAATGCCCATGCGCAGCCCTTCGGCCACGATGTGCTGACGCATCTGGGCACTGGCCTGGGCGCTGTTGCGTTCGCGAATGGCGCGCACCACCGCTTCGTTCTCCTTCAGTCGCGCGGCCAGGTGCTCTGGCGAGTTGCGCAGCATGTCGGCGCTTTGCTTCAGCGCATTCCCGGTCTGCTGCACCACGCTCTGGAAGATCGGGTTGGTGGTCAGGGCAAACAGCGCTTCATGGAAGGCAATGTAGGCTTTGACCCCGGCTTCGCTGTCATCGGCCTCCAGCGCTTCGCGCATGTCCATCAGGGTCAGGCGCAGCTGACCGATGTCCTGGCTGTTGGCCGACTGCGCCACCAGGCCGACGATGAACGGTTCGAGTGTGTAGCGCAGCTCCAGCACGTCGGCCAGGCTGGCCGCAGCGCTGGTTTCCACACCCGACGCCTGGACATCGGCATCCAGCACCAATACGCCCTTGCCTGGCAACGAGCGCACCAGGCCCAGTGTTTCCAGCACGGTTACCGCTTCGCGCAGGCTGGGGCGGCTGATGCCCAGTTGTTCGGCCAGTTCGCGCTGGCCTGGCAGCATGTCGCCGGTGCGCCATTGGCCGCGGGCCAGGGCCTGGCGGAGCTTTTCGACCACTGAGTTGACGACGGTTGATGAGCTGATCACGTTTCGCTCCTGGAAGGGCCGGCGTCAATGCCGGCCACGTTCGCTCAGAATTCCTGTTGATGGGCGGTGGGTTGCTTGCGGGGTGTGTGGGCAAAGCCAGGCTTGCCGTCGAGCACGTTCTGCGCGCGCTCCAGGTCAATGTCCTTCTCCCAACGGGCAATGGCCACGGTGGCCACGCAGTTGCCGATCAGGTTGGTCAACGCCCGGCCGATACCCATGAACCAGTCCACCGCCAGCACCAGTACCAGGCCTACCACAGGGATCGCCGGTACCGCAGTCAGGGTGGCGGCAAGAATCACCAGTGCCGAGCCTGGGATGCCGTGAGCCCCCTTGGATGTCACCAGCGACACCAGCAGGATGGTCAGCAGGTCGGTCATTTCCAGTGGCGTGCCGGTGGCGTTGGCGATGAACACGATCGCCAGGGTCAGGTAGATGGAGAAACCATCGAGGTTGAACGAGTAACCTGTGGGGATCACCAGGCCGACCGTGGAACTGCCGATGCCCAGGTGCTCAAGCTTGCGCATGATCTGTGGCAGCACGGCGTCGGAAGAGGCAGTGCCCAGGACGATGGTCAGCTCTTCACGCAGATACTTGATCAACGGCAGCAGTTTAAGGCCCGACAAGCGCATGACGGTGCCCAGCACGATCAGCACGAAGCCGGCACAGGTGAGGTAGAACAGCGCCACCAGCCCGCCCAGGTGCTGCAGCGACTCCAGGCCATACTTGCTGGTGGTGAAGGCGATGGCGCCGAACACGCCGATCGGCGCCAGGCGCACGATCATGCCCATGATGCGGAAGATCACATGGCTCAGTTCGTTGATCAGCCGCGAGATGCCGGCGGCCGAGTCACCCACCAGGTTCAGCGCGCTGCCGAACAGCACCGAGAACAGTAGCACCTGAAGAATGTTGTTGTCGGCGAACGCACCGATTACCGAGCTGGGGATCAGGTCCATGAAGAACGCCGTGGCGCCATGGATGTGCTGGCCGCGCTCGGCCAGGCCGTTGGCATCGGCGGCGGAGAGTTGGTCCAGATGAATATTGGCACCGCTGCCAATGCCACTGCTGAAGGCGAACACCAGGCCGATCACCAGCGCCAGGGTTGTCAGCACTTCGAAGTAGATCACCGACTTCAGGCCGATGCGCCCGACCTTTTTCAGATCGCCCGCACCCGAAATGCCGCTGACCACCACGCAGAACACGATCAGGCCGATGAGCATCTTGATCAGCTTGATGAAGCCGTCGCCGAGGGGTTTGAGTTGCAGGGAGAGGTCGGGGAAGCTCAGACCGCAGGCGATGCCGAGGGCAAGGCCGAGTACGACTTGCAGGAAAATCGAACGCGAGCACCATTTGAGCATGGGAGGAGTCTCTGATCGGTGTCCTTGCTTCGGTAGCCGCACGGGGCGAAAGAGCGCAGGACTTAATTATTGTGGTCTTACCGGTTTGTTCAGCGCGAGGCCATAAAAGCGCGAAAAATCCCTGATTGCAAGGATTTTTGGCCTTACCGGTCTGACCAGTTGTGGGGCAATCCGGCCTGCCATGCTCTAGTTCGGTGCGTGCCGTGAAGGCGGGCGCGTGAAATAGCTCAGGGCTTGGCCAGTGCCTGGTCCACTGCTGCAATCAACTTGCCAAGATCTTTGGGTGGGGCGTTGTGGATGACGCCGAACAGGTAGGCGCGCTGCTCCTCTTCGTCGTCCGGTTCAGCGAAGAAGTCCTTGGTCTTGACGCCCAGCACCTGGGCAAACGCCATGATTGCATCAATGCTGGGGGTGTAGGTGCTGGTTTCGAAACGGCTGATGGTCTTGGGGTCGAAGCCGGTCCGTTCGGCCAGTTGTGCCTGGGTCAGGCCCGCCAGCTTGCGGTAGCGGCGCAGGGCGATACCCAAAGCTGATCTCGTCATCGCTTAATTCCCATTTAGAATCAAGAACTTAACGATATCTATCCATGTGGCGCAACGCCATGATCGATCACCTTTGTTTTATTTATGTGATGAATTTCGTAGAATTCATGGCTTGACCGGTCAGTCATCGTCATCTTCCTTGTACCGTTCGGCCTCGTGCTGCAACGGCAGGAAGCGCTTTTGCCCATTGGAGCGGATCGCCATGAATCGGTTCCGATGGCCGTCGATGAACTGGGTGCCGGCTTGTCATTGAATGGAGTCTCATCGTGCGCCTCAACTTGCCGGTAACCCCGGTCGAGCAACGTTTCCCCCCCCATCAGCGGCTGATTTCTGCTACCGATACCGCCAGCCTGATCACCTACTGCAACCCAGAGTTTGCCGCCATCAGTGGCTACAGCGAGGCCGAACTGATCGGCAGCCCGCATAATCTGGTGCGCCACCCGGATATGCCGCCGGCGGTGTACGAGTTGATGTGGCGCTACCTGAAAGCCGGCAAAAGCTGGATGGGTATCGTCAAGAACCGCTGCCGTAACGGCGACTATTACTGGGTCAATGCTTACGTCACGCCCATCCTCGAAGGTGGGCGGGTTGTGGGTTACGAGTCGGTGCGCGTATGCCCTACGCGCGAGCAAGTAGCCCGTGCAGAAGCCCTGTATGCGCGGCTGCGCAACGGCCAGGCGGCATTGCCTGCGTCGCGCCGGCTGAGCTTGCTGATGCAGGCCTTGGCCTTGCCACTGGCTGGCGGGCTGCTGGCGGTGGGTGCCAACCAGTTGTGGCCCGGCCTGGTGGGGCAGGGGCTGACCCTGGGGCTGTTCGTGGGCTGTGGCCTGTGGGCGCGCAACGCCCTTGGGCGGCAGCTACAGCAAATTGTACAGGGCGCCGAAGGTGCCTTCGCCGACCCGGTTGCAGCCTTGACCTACAGCGACCTGACGGGGGCTGCCGGGCAGTTGCAACTGATGCTGATCAGCGAAGAGGCGCGCCTGAAAACTGCCTTGACGCGGCTAAGCGACCTGGCCGGGCAAATGGCCGTGGCTGCTCGCGATGCCGGGCAGTTGTCGCGCAGCACCGAGGCGGCATTGCTGGAGCAACGTGCCGAGACCGACCTGAGCGCCACTGCAATGAATCAGATGGCCGCCTCCATCGGCGAAGTGGCCAACCACGTGCAGTTGACCGCCGCCGAGGCACACACGGCGCATCTGCTGGCCGAGCAAGGTAGCCAGGTGGCCGATGCCAGTGGTGCGGCCATTCGGACCTTGGCCAGTACTGTGAGGCAGATCAATCAGGCAGTCAGCCACCTGGCTGGCCAGACCGGCGCCATTGCCGAGGCCGCCGGGATGATCCGCGGCATTGCCGAGCAGACCAACCTGCTGGCCCTCAACGCCGCCATCGAGGCTGCCCGTGCGGGCGAGCAAGGCCGCGGCTTTGCCGTGGTCGCCGACGAGGTGCGTGCACTGGCCGACAAGACCCGCCAGTCCACCCTGCACATCCAGGCCATCATCGATACCCTGCGCAGTGGCGCCGAGGAAGCCGTGGCGATCGCCAGTCAAGGCATCGACGGTGCCGAGCAGGGCGTTGCCCAAGTGCAGGAAGCCCGGCAGGCGCTGCATGGCATTCGTGACGCGGTTCAGCGCATCAGCGACATGAGCCAGCAGATGGCCACCGCTTCGCAGCAGCAGTCGGCGGTGGCAGAAGACGTTTCGCGGCAGATCAACGGCGTAGCCGGTATTGCCCAGCACAGCGCCCACAGCGCCAACGCCGCCGCCTCGCGCGGTACCGAACTGGAACATGTATGCGCCGGATTGCGCGCCCTGGTGGAGCGCTTCAACCGCTAAGGCAGGATGCTTTATGGATGATAACTATCGCGCGGCCGTGGACGCGGCCGCGATCTTTTCGGAAACCGACCTGCGTGGGAACATTACCTACGTCAATCAGCAGTTCTGCAGCATCTCGGGCTACAGCCGCGAGGAACTGCTGGGGGCCAATCACCGCATCCTCAATTCCGGCCTGCATGAGCCGACGTTCTTTGTCGGCATGTGGCGGGCTTTGGTCGCCGGGCGAGTGTGGAAGGGTGAAATCTGCAACCGCTCCAAGGACGGTTCGTTGTATTGGGTCGACAGCACCATGGTGCCACTGGTCGATCCGCTTTCAGGCCAGGTGCGCAAGTATGTGTCGATCCGCTTTGACGTCACCGAGAAGCGCCAGCTGCTGCATACCTTGCAGTGGCGGGTGGGCCACGATGTGCTCACCGGCCTGCCCAACCGCGCCTATCTGTCCGACCTGCTGAATCAGGCCCTGGCCTACTCGCGTCGTGAAGGTATCTCGCTGGCGGTGTGCATGCTCGACCTGGATGGTTTCAAGGCGGTCAACGACGGCTACGGGCATGCCGTGGGTGACCTGCTGCTGGTGGAAGTGGCGCAGCGCTTGAAGAGCATCCTGCGCGGTGGTGATGCCGTGGCCCGGCTGTCGGGCGACGAGTTCGTGCTGATCCTGCGCGACGTCGACGATGAGTGTCAGCTGCATGCAGCCCTGCAGCGGGTACTGCGGGCATTGGCGGCGCCTTGTGTGGTGCGTGAGCATACGCTGTCGCTCAGTGCCAGTATCGGCGTGACCCTGTACCCGCAGGATGATGAAGATGCCGACACCCTGGTGCGCCACGCCGATCAGGCCATGTATGTGGCCAAGCAGCGCGGGCGCAACCGTTACCATCTGTTCGATGTGTCGCAGGAGCAGGAGCTCAAGGCCACCCACCAGACTGTGGCGCGCGTGCGCCGGGCGCTGCGCAACCGTGAGCTGTGTCTTTATTACCAACCCAAGGTCAACCTGCGCAGTGGCAAGGTACTGGGCTTCGAGGGCTTATTGCGCTGGCAACGGCCTGGCCGTGGCGTGGTGCCGCCCGGCGATTTCCTGCCTTGGGTAGAGCAGACCGACCTGATCGTCGAAATCGGCGAGTGGGTGATCGGGCAGGCGTTGAGCCAGTTGCAGGTCTGGCAGCTGCAAGGGCGGCCTTGGTCGTTGAGCGTGAATATCGCCGCGCGGCATTTGCAGCGCAGTGACTTTGCCGAGCGCTTGCAGCAGCTGCTGGCAGCGTACCCGGCGGTGGACCCGGCGCTGCTGGATCTGGAAATCGTCGAGTCAGTGGCCATCGACAACCTGCAGCACGTCAGCCGCTGCCTGGATGCCTGCCGTGCGCTGGGTGTGCGTTTCTCGCTGGACGATTTCGGCACTGGTTATTCGTCGTTGAGTTACCTGAAGCGCTTGCCGACCCAGACAATCAAGATCGACCAGTCATTCGTGCGGGACATCCTTCATGACCAGGACGACCTGGCGCTGACGGAGGCGGTGATCGGCCTGGCCCGGGCGTTTGGCCGCGAGGTGATTGCCGAGGGGCTGGAGAGTGTCGAGCACGGGCGGGTACTGATGGGCCTGGGCTGTGAGCTGGCGCAGGGTTACTGCATTGCCCGGCCGATGCCAGCCAGTGAAGTGCAAGCTTGGGCGCAGGCCTACCGGCAGCCAGTGGAGTGGCGTGACCCTTGAAGGCCATCAGCGGGCGGTGGTCTTGACCCGCACCATCAATCACGGGCAAAAAAACGGCACCTGCAAGAGGTGCCGTTTTTGCATCACGCGGTATTACTTGTGCAGTTCTTCTGCTGCATACAGCGTGTTCTCCAGCAGGCACGCCCGGGTCATCGGCCCGACGCCGCCCGGCACCGGTGTGATCCAGCCGGCGCGTGGCAAGGCAGTCTCGTAGACCACGTCGCCGACCAGCTTGCCGTCTTCCTGGCGGTTGATGCCCACGTCGATGACGATGGCGCCTTCCTTGACCCACTCACCCTTGACCAGGCCCGGCTTGCCGGCAGCCACGACCACCAGGTCGGCACGCCCGACATGGCCGGCCAGGTCCTTGGTGAAGCGGTGGCAGACGGTCACGGTGCAGCCGGCCAGCAGCAGCTCCATGGCCATCGGGCGGCCAACGATGTTGGACGCGCCGACGATCACCGCGTTCATGCCGTACAGGTCCTGGCCGGTGCTTTCCAGCAGGGTCATGATGCCTTTCGGTGTGCACGGGCGCAGCAGCGGAATACGCTGGGCCAGGCGGCCGATGTTGTACGGATGGAAGCCGTCCACATCCTTGTCCGGGCGAATGCGCTCGAGCAGCAGCGAGGCGTCCAGGTGCGCCGGCAGCGGCAGTTGCAGCAGGATGCCGTCGACGGCCGGATCGTCATTGAGACGGTCGATCAGCTCGGTCAGGGCTTGTTGCGTGGTCTCGCTGGGCAGGTCGAACGCCTGCGAAATGAAGCCGACCTCTTCGCAGTCCTTGCGCTTGTGCGAGACATAGACTTGGGAGGCGGGGTCGGTGCCGACCAGGATCACTGCCAGGCCCGGCGTGCGCAGGCCTTGCTGGCGACGCTCCACGACACGTTGAGCGATCTGCTGGCGCAGGCTGGCGGCGATAGCCTTGCCATCGATTAGGTGTGCAGTCATAGACGCGTGATTAACCATCGAGAAGGAACAATAAAGAGCGCGCATTCTCGCACGACATGGGCCAAGGGCAAAGGCGGGTGGTCGGGCAAATCCCCTAAGCCCTTAAATAATTTAAATTTTTTCGAAAAAGGTGTTGACGACTTTCGGGGTCGACTATAAGATTCGCCGCACTTGTCGGGCACAGCCTAGCACTGGTTGGCTAAGTCGGGCAGAATGAGTGGTTTAACAGTTCCTTGTTAGCGTCTCGTTCGGTTAGGCTTCAAGCTTAAGCGCCCGTAGCTCAGCTGGATAGAGCATCCGCCTTCTAAGCGGATGGTCGCAGGTTCGAGTCCTGCCGGGTGCGCCATTAGGCAGCTTTGGCAAGCAAGTAGGCTGTAATGCAATATGGTGGGCGTAGCTCAGTTGGTAGAGCGCTGGATTGTGATTCCAGTTGTCGTGGGTTCGATTCCCATCGTCCACCCCATATTCTTCAAGGGCGCCTCGATAGCATCTGGCGCCTTTGTTTTAAGCGTTACGCGGACGTGGTGAAATTGGTAGACACACTGGATTTAGGTTCCAGCGGCGCAAGCTGTAAGAGTTCGAGTCTCTTCGTCCGCACCATGCTTCTGTAAAGTTGTACCGCAAGACCGCAATATGGTGGGCGTAGCTCAGTTGGTAGAGCGCTGGATTGTGATTCCAGTTGTCGTGGGTTCGATTCCCATCGTCCACCCCATATTCCTGAAAGGCGCCTTGATCGTGAGATCGGGCGCCTTTTTGTTTTGGGTCTGCGTGGCGGTGGTGAGTCGCGTCCCGACCAAAACACCTCCTGCCCCCTTGTAATCCTCTGGTGGCACCCCAATAAAAGCTGTTAGATTTCAGCCGGTTGAAACACCGGCCCGTTTGGCCGGCAAAGGACACCACCATGATTGCGAAAGAAGCCCGTCAGGCCCTGGCGCTGCAGCGCTTTGCCGAAGCCAGTCCGCAGTTGCTCGAGGAGATCCGCGAGCTGGATGCGCGCGAGCAGGCTCAGCAGATCGAATGGGCGTTCGAGGATGCAGCCGCGGAGCAGGGTATCGAGCCTTGGGAGCTGGCGCTGCAATTGATTGCCGAGTCCCCGGAGCAGCTGCAGGCCATGCGCCTGGAAACGCACCGTGAAGTGGCCGAGGCGCTGGGGCTGGAATGGGAGGAATACTGCCAGTTCAACGAAATCGATCCTGAATAAAGGAAGCGAATGCGTTGCTGGTAGTTGTTTGACAAGGTATTTCGGCTGCAGGCCGCCCCGGGCGTCGTGCAGCCCCGATTGGAAGCAGGCTCGGCGGTGCGCCGTGCGGGCCTTTAAGTTAATCGACCGGCGTTGTTTCCCGTCGTCCCGTGTGGGGTGACTTCTGCTGCGTGACTCACTAGAATGTTTGCCCTTGATTCTGGAGTCGGGCTAACGCCGGCTAACGTCTGTGCAACGAGGAATATCCATGCAAGTTTCTGTTGAAAACACTTCCGCTCTCGAGCGCCGCATGACCATCGCCGTTCCGGCCGAGCGCGTCGAGAACGAAGTCAACAAGCGTCTGCAGCAGACTGCCAAGCGCGCCAAGATCGCGGGCTTCCGTCCTGGTAAGGTACCGATGACCGTGATCCGTCAGCGTTTCGAGGCGGACGCCCGTCAAGAGGCTTTCGGTGACCTGGTGCAGGCCTCCTTCTACGAAGCCATCGTCGAGCAGAAGCTGAACCCGGCTGGTTCCCCGGCCGTAGAGCCGAAGTCCTTCGAAAAGGGCAAGGATCTGGAATTCGTCGCCATCTTCGAAGTGTTCCCCGAGTTCACGGTTGCAGGCCTGGAGTCGATCAAGGTCGAGCGCCTGAGCGCCGAAGTGGCTGACAGCGACCTGGACAACATGCTGGAAGTGCTGCGCAAGCAGAACACCCGCTTCGAGGCCGTCGAGCGCGCTGCGCAGAACGACGACCAGGTCAACATCGACTTCGTCGGCAAGGTCGACGGTGAAGTGTTTGCCGGTGGTTCGGCCAAGGGCACCCTGCTGGTGCTGGGTTCCGGCCGCATGATCCCAGGCTTCGAAGAAGGTCTGGTTGGCGCCAAGGCTGGCGAAGAGCGCGTTGTCAACGTGACCTTCCCAGAGGACTACCAGAACCTGGACCTGGCTGGCAAAGCCGCTGAGTTCACCATCACCGTCAACAGCGTTTCGGCACCTGTACTGCCAGAACTGAACGAAGAGTTCTTCGCCCAGTTCGGCATCAAGGAATCGACGCTGGAAGGCTTCCGCGCCGAAGTTCGCAAGAACATGGAGCGTGAGCTGCGTCAGGCGATCAAGACCAAGGTCAAGAACCAGGTCATGGACGGTCTGCTGGCCGCCAACCCGATCGAAGTGCCAAAAGCCCTGCTGGAAAACGAAGTCAACCGTCTGCGCGTGCAGGCTGTTCAGCAGTTCGGTGGCAACATCAAACCTGAGCAGTTGCCAGTCGAGCTGTTCGAAGAGCAAGCCAAGCGCCGCGTTGTGCTGGGCCTGATCGTGGCCGAAGTGGTCAAGCAGTTCGAGCTGAAGCCAGACGACGCCAAGGTTCGCGAGATGATCGAAGAAATGGCTTCGGCTTATCAGGAGCCTGAGCAGGTCATCGCCTGGTACTACAAGAACGACCAGCAACTGAACGAAGTGCGTTCGGTTGTGCTGGAAGAACAAGTTGTAGATACTGTTCTGCAGAAAGCGACTGTGACCGACAAGTCGGTCTCGTACGAAGAAGCCGTTAAACCAGCCGAGGCTCCTGCCGCTGCTGAGTAACAGGCTTCTCTCGTAGGAAACCTCCACAAGCCAGCCTTCGAGCTGGCTTGTGCGTATTCAAGCCATGACTATTTGGGAGTGAGCGCAGGACATGTCCCGCAATTCTTATATTCAGCAGAGCTCTGACATCCAGGCCGCAGGCGGCCTGGTCCCGATGGTTATCGAGCAGTCCGCCCGTGGCGAACGCGCTTACGACATCTACTCGCGCCTGTTGAAGGAGCGTGTGATCTTCCTGGTTGGCCCGGTAGAGGACTACATGGCCAATCTCGTCGTTGCGCAACTGCTGTTCCTTGAGGCGGAAAACCCGGACAAGGATATCCATCTGTACATCAACTCGCCGGGCGGTTCCGTCACTGCCGGCATGTCGATCTACGACACCATGCAGTTCATCAAGCCGGACGTTTCGACCATCTGCATCGGCCAGGCCTGCAGCATGGGCGCCTTCCTGCTGGCGGCAGGTGCCAAGGGCAAGCGTCATTGCCTGCCGAACTCGCGCGTGATGATCCACCAGCCGCTGGGCGGCTTCCAGGGTCAGGCCACCGATATCGAGATCCACGCCCAGGAAATCCTCAATATCAAGGCCCGTCTGAACGAGCTGCTGGCCTATCACACCGGCCAGGACCTCGAGACCATCAAGCGTGACACCGAACGTGACAACTTCATGAGCGCCTCGCGCGCAGCCGAGTACGGCCTGATCGACTCGGTCTATGACAAGCGGCAACTGGCCTCCTGAACCGGGGGGTCAGAGCAGGTGGGCGTCGAAAGCGCCTACCTGCGGACTTGAAAAAGCCCGCAATTGCCTTCATCTTGTGTTGCAAGCCTACCGGATTGGATCGATCGAATGACTGACACCCGTAACGGCGAGGACAGCGGCAAATTGCTTTATTGCTCCTTCTGCGGCAAAAGCCAGCACGAAGTGCGCAAACTGATTGCCGGGCCCTCGGTATTTATCTGCGACGAGTGCGTCGACCTGTGCAACGACATCATCCGTGAGGAGGTGCAGGAAGCCCAGGCCGAGAGCAGCGCGCACAAATTGCCTTCGCCGAAAGAAATCAGCGGCATCCTGGACCAGTACGTCATTGGTCAGGAGCGCGCAAAGAAGGTGCTGGCCGTAGCGGTGTACAACCACTACAAGCGCCTGAACCAGCGTGACAAGAAGGGTGACGAAGTCGAACTGGGCAAGAGCAACATCCTGCTCATCGGGCCGACTGGCTCGGGCAAGACCCTGCTCGCCGAAACCCTGGCACGTCTGTTGAACGTACCGTTCACTATTGCTGACGCCACCACCCTGACCGAGGCCGGTTATGTGGGTGAGGACGTCGAGAACATCATCCAGAAGCTGTTGCAGAAGTGCGACTACGACGTTGAGAAGGCCCAGATGGGCATTGTCTACATCGACGAAATCGACAAGATCTCGCGCAAGTCGGACAACCCGTCCATCACCCGTGATGTTTCCGGTGAGGGCGTGCAGCAGGCACTGCTGAAACTGATCGAGGGCACCGTGGCCTCGGTTCCGCCGCAGGGTGGCCGTAAGCACCCGCAACAGGAGTTCCTGCAGGTTGATACCCGCAACATCCTGTTCATCTGTGGTGGTGCGTTCTCGGGCCTGGAAAAGGTCATCCAGAACCGTTCCACCAAGGGTGGCATCGGTTTTGGAGCTGAAGTGCGCAGCAAGGAAGAGGGCAAGAAGGTTGGCGAATCCCTGCGTGAGGTCGAGCCGGACGATCTGGTCAAGTTTGGCCTGATTCCGGAATTCGTCGGCCGTCTGCCGGTACTGGCTACCCTTGACGAGCTGGATGAGGCTGCGTTGATGCAGATTCTCACTGAGCCGAAGAATGCCTTGACCAAGCAGTATGCCAAGCTGTTCGAGATGGAAAGCGTTGACCTCGAGTTCCGTAGCGATGCGCTCAAGGCCGTTGCACGCAAGGCCCTGGAGCGCAAGACTGGCGCTCGTGGCCTGCGTTCGATCCTCGAAGGCGTGCTGCTCGATACCATGTACGAGATTCCTTCGAAAAAGGATGTCAGCAAGGTAGTTATCGACGAGAGCGTCATTGAGGGCACCTCGCAGCCGCTGATGATTTACGAAAACAGCGAACCGCAAGCCAAGGCCGCGCCAGACGCCTGATTCAGGCAAAGGCCGGTTCTCGGTTGCAAGCAAGAGGGGGGCCTACGGGCCCCTTTCTGCTTTTCCTGTGCAAGCGCTTGTAATTTCCCAAGCGTGCCCCCACATTAGGTCCAAGCATCATTTCCACCGGTTTCCGGCCATAAGGCCGCTGTAGAGGCGAAATCATGAAGACCACCCTCGACTTGCCTCTTTTGCCATTGCGCGATGTCGTTGTTTACCCGCACATGGTTATCCCGCTGTTCGTGGGGCGTGAAAAGTCCATCGAAGCCCTCGAGGCGGCGATGACGGGCGAAAAGCAGATCCTTCTGCTGGCCCAGAAGAATCCAGCCGACGACGACCCGGGTGAGGACGCCCTGTACCGCGTCGGTACCGTTGCCACCGTGCTGCAACTGCTGAAGCTGCCTGATGGCACCGTCAAGGTGCTGGTCGAAGGCGAGCAGCGTGGTGCGGTCGAGCGCTTCTCCGAAGTTGAAGGGCACATCCGTGCCGAAGTCTCCCTCATCGACGAAACCGACACTGCCGAACGCGAGTCGGAAGTCTTCGTGCGCACGCTGCTGTCGCAGTTCGAGCAGTATGTTCAGCTGGGCAAGAAAGTGCCTGCCGAAGTGCTGTCTTCGCTGAACAGCATCGAAGAGCCAGGGCGCCTGGTCGACACCATGGCCGCGCACATGGCCCTGAAGATCGAGCAGAAGCAGGAAATTCTTGAAATCGTCGACTTGACTACCCGTGTCGAGCACGTACTGGCACTGCTGGATGCCGAAATCGACCTGCTGCAGGTCGAAAAGCGCATTCGCGGCCGGGTCAAGAAGCAGATGGAGCGCAGCCAGCGCGAGTACTACCTGAATGAGCAGATGAAGGCCATTCAGAAAGAGCTTGGCGATGGTGACGAAGGCCACAATGAAGTCGAAGAGCTGAAAAAGCGCATCGAAGCCGCAGGTCTACCTAAAGATGCCCTGGCCAAGGCCCAGGCGGAGCTGAACAAGCTCAAGCAAATGTCTCCGATGTCGGCCGAAGCTACCGTGGTGCGCTCGTACCTCGACTGGCTGGTGCAGGTGCCGTGGAAGGCACAGAGCAAGGTGCGTCTGGACCTGACCAAGGCCGAGGAAATCCTCGATGCCGACCATTATGGCCTGGAAGAGGTCAAGGAACGCATCCTCGAGTACCTTGCCGTGCAGAAGCGCGTCAGGAAAATCCGCGGCCCGGTGCTGTGCCTGGTCGGCCCACCCGGCGTCGGCAAGACCTCGCTGGCCGAGTCGATCGCTGCCGCCACCAACCGCAAGTTCGTGCGCATGGCCCTGGGTGGCGTGCGTGACGAGGCCGAGATCCGTGGCCACCGCCGTACCTATATCGGTTCCATGCCGGGTCGCCTGATCCAGAAGATGACCAAGGTGGGCGTGCGCAACCCGTTGTTCCTGCTCGACGAGATCGACAAGATGGGCAGCGACATGCGCGGTGACCCGGCCTCGGCGCTGCTGGAAGTGCTCGACCCTGAGCAGAACCACAACTTCAACGACCACTACCTGGAGGTCGACTATGACCTCTCGGACGTGATGTTCCTGTGCACCTCGAACTCGATGAACATCCCGCCGGCGCTGCTGGACCGGATGGAAATCATCCGCCTGCCTGGTTACACCGAGGACGAGAAGATCAACATCGCGGTCAAGTACCTGGTGCCCAAGCAGGTCAAGGCCAACGGCTTGAAGAAGGAAGAGCTGGAAGTCGACGTCTCGGCGATTCGCGACATCATCCGCTACTACACCCGTGAAGCCGGTGTACGGGGCCTGGAGCGGCAAATTGCCAAGGTCTGCCGCAAGGTGGTCAAGGAACATACCGGGCAGAAGCAGGTCAAGGTCAAGGTGGCCAGCGAGCAGCTGGAGCACCTGCTGGGCGTGCGCAAGTTCCGCTATGGCCTTGCCGAGCAGCAGGACCAGATCGGCCAGGTTACCGGCCTGGCCTGGACCCAGGTGGGCGGCGAGTTGCTGACCATCGAGGCCGTGGTCATCCCCGGCAAGGGCCAGTTGATCAAGACCGGCTCGCTGGGCGATGTCATGGTCGAGTCGATTACTGCCGCGCAGACCGTGGTGCGCAGCCGCGCCCGCAGCCTGGGGATTGCCGCCGACTTCCACGAGAAGCACGACGTGCACATCCACATGCCTGAGGGCGCCACGCCGAAGGACGGCCCTAGTGCCGGTATCGGCATGTGCACCGCACTGGTGTCGGCGCTGACGCAGATCCCGGTACGTGCCGACGTGGCCATGACCGGCGAAATCACCTTGCGTGGCCAGGTATTGGCCATTGGCGGGTTGAAGGAAAAACTGCTGGCGGCACACCGTGGCGGGATCAAGACGGTGATCATTCCCGAGGAGAATGTTCGCGATCTCAAGGAGATTCCTGAAAATATCAAACAGGATCTTCAGATCAAACCGGTCAAATGGATTGACGAAGTCCTGCAAATTGCGCTGCAATACGCCCCGGAGCCCTTGCCAGATGTGGCTCCGGAGATTGTCGCGAAAGATGAAAAGCGCGACGGCGATGCCAAGGAAAGAATTAGCACGCATTAGTAGTTTTCGGCTGGGGGGCTTTCCTTGACAGTTTTTTCGAGGCCTTGCTATAAAGCGGCACGCTATTGTCGTCAGGCCGCCCAGCACACGTTTCATAAGCTTTTCATTACATACTTAGAAACAAACTCAATAGAGAAATAAGGGGACTTAGAGTGAACAAGTCGGAACTGATTGACGCTATCGCCGCATCTGCTGACATCCCGAAAGCTGTAGCCGGCCGTGCGCTGGACGCAGTCATCGAATCCGTCACCGGCGCCCTGAAGCAAGGTGACGATGTGGTACTGGTTGGCTTTGGTACCTTCTCGGTCAAGGAGCGCGCCGAGCGTACCGGCCGCAACCCGCAAACCGGCAAGGCCATCAAGATCGAAGCCGCCAAGGTTCCAGGTTTCAAGGCAGGCAAAGGCCTGAAAGACGCCGTCAACTAAGTCGTCTTTCAGCCGGGCCCGGCCTGGCCTGGTCCGAGCACGGTGATGGCGGGGCGCAAACGTTCCCGCCTGACACGTTTGCTAAGAAAAGGCGCATCCTCGGATGCGCCTTTCTTTTATCAGGATTCTACCCACGCTCCGCGGTTGTCGACGCAGTGGTACAGCCGTTTCTGGGGGACGCATGCTGCAAAATATCAGGGACAATTCACAAGGTTGGATTGCCAAGACCATCATCGGCCTTATCGTCGTGTTGATGGCATTGACCGGTTTCGAAGCCATTTTCCAGGCCGCCACTCATAGCCAGGACGCCGCCAAGGTGAACGGCCAGACCATCAGCCAGAACGAACTGAGCCAGGCGGCCGAGATGCAGCGCCGTCAACTGATGCAACAGTTGGGCAAGGATTTCGACCCGGCGCTGCTGGATGACAAGTTGCTGCGTGAAGAAGCACTCAAGGGGCTGATCAGCCGCAAGCTGCTGCTACAAGGCGCTGAAGATGCCAAGTTCGCTTTCTCTGACGCCGCACTGGATCAGGTGATCTTGCAGACCCCTGAATTCCAGGTGGACGGCAAGTTCAGCGCTGAGCGTTTCGATCAGGTGATCCGCCAGATGGGCTACGGCCGCATGCAGTTCCGCGAGATGCTTGGCGAGGAAATGCTCATCGGCCAACTGCGCACCGGCCTGGCCGGTAGCAGCTTCGTCACCGATCAGCAGGTCGATGCCTTTGCTCGCCTGGAAAAGCAGACCCGCGACTTCGCCTCCCTGACCTTCAAGGCCGACCCGGCCGCAGTCAAGGTCAGCGACGAAGAGGTCAAGGCGCACTACGACCAGCACGCCAAGGAGTTCATGTCGCCTGACCAGGTCGTGATCGACTACATAGAGCTGAAGAAGTCGGCCTTCTTCGACCAGGTCAAAGTGACCGACGAAGAGCTCAAGGCTCAGTACGAGAAGGAAATCGCCAACCTGGCTGAACAGCGTCATGCCGCGCACATTCTCATCGAGGTCAACGACAAGGTCACCGACGCCCAGGCCAAGGCCCGCGCCGAAGAGATCGAGCAGCGTCTGGCCAAGGGTGAGGACTTTGCCGCACTGGCCAAGGAGTTCTCCCAGGACCCAGGCTCCGCCAACAGCGGTGGTGACCTCGGCTTCGCCGGCCCGGGCGTCTACGACCCGGCCTTCGAAGAGGCGCTGTACAAGCTTCAGGATGGCCAGGTATCTGCTCCGGTGCGCACCGAGTTTGGCTACCATCTGATCAAGCTGCTGGGCGTGCAGGCGCCAGAAGTACCGAGCTTCGCCAGCTTGAAGGACAAGCTGACCCGTGATCTGAAGATGCCGCTGGTCGAGCAGCGTTATGTCGACGCCAGCAAGCAGTTGCAGGATGCTGCCTACGAGGCTTCCGACCTGGCTCAGCCGGCCCAGGACCTGAACCTCAAGGTACACACCTCCGCCGCCTTCGGCCGCGAGGGTGGTGAAGGCATTACGGCGAACCGTTCGGTGGTGCAGGCTGCGTTCTCAGAAGAAGTGCTGGATGAGGGTGCCAACAGCAACGCCATCGAACTCGACCCTGAGACCACCGTGGTGCTGCGCGTCAAAGAGCACCGCAAGCCAGAGCAACTGCCGCTGGAAGCTGTGGCCAAGAACATCAGGGAGCACCTGGCCAAAGAGAAGGCGACTGCCGAGCTCAAGGCCAAGGCGGACAAGCTGATTGCCGGCCTGCGCGACGGTTCCATCGCAGCAGGCAGCGTGCACGAAGGGCAGGGCTGGAAAGCCTATGAAGCCGTCACCCGTGGTGAGGACGGTATTGATCCGGTCGAACTGCAGGCACTGTTCCGTCTGGGCAAGCCGCAAGCCAAGGGCAAGCCTGTTTACGGCAGTGTAGTGCTGCGTGACGGTAGCCTGGTGGTGTTGCAGCTCAAGGGTGTGAACGAAGGCGCTACCGCCACCGACGAAGAGAAGCAGCAGATTCGCCGCTACCTCGCGTCACGTGCTGGCCAGCAGGACTTTGCCGCTTACCGCAAACAGCTGGAAGCCAATGCAGACATCACTCGTTACTAAGGTGTTCGTTGCATGAAGAAACAGGCCGCTTCGTGCGGCCTGTTTCGTTTTCGCCAGCCGCGCGGACGGTGATTGTCGAAGAGCACACCGCCTCAGGGGCGGCGCCGACCAGGTTCTACCGCTTCACCCCTTCATAACTATCCAGCGTATCGCGTGCAATCTCTCGCCCCAGGGCGATCAGCTCCGGCGCTTTGTAGAACTCGAAAAACCGGCACACCCGCTTGGGTACGTTTATCAGCACATCCGGTGGATAGCCGGCAATCTTGTACTGTGCCAACGAAGTCTGCATGACCTCGAAGCTCTGGTTGATCAAGTCCAGCAGCGAGGCCGGCCCCACGTTGTCGATGATGAAAGAACCGGTGGCCGACTTAGGCGCGCCCTCGCGCTCCGGGGCCGCCGCTGATTGCTGGCTTTCCGGGTCGGCGCTGTCGGTCAGCCACGGGCTTGGTGGTGCCAACCCTTCGGCGACGATTTCCTTTTCGATGCGGATCAGCTCTTCCGCCGGTTTACGCCGGAATGGCAAGCGTGAGCCCAGCGAGCTCAGCAAGGCGTCAAAACGCATCTTGAAGGCCGCCGGACGCTCGATCACCGGCAACTGGTACTGCTTCTGGTTGGTGGCGTTAAGGTTGACTGCGATGATCAGGTCGCAATGGCTGGACACCACAGGCACGATTGGCAGCGGGTTGAGAATGCCGCCGTCGACAAGCATACGGTTGCCTTGCATCACCGGCGTGAACAGGCTGGGAATGGCCGCCGAGGCACGCATGGCCTGGTGCAGGCAACCCTCCTGGAACCAGATTTCCTGCTGGTTGGTTAGGTCGGCGGCCACTGCGGTGTAGGGGATGCGCAGTTGCTCGATGTTTATCTCGCCGACGATCTTGCGGATCTGCCCGAACACCTTGTCGCCGCGAATCGCACCGAGGCGAAAGCTGACGTCGACCAGGCGCAGCACATCCAGGTAGTCGAGGCTCTCGATCCAGTTGCGATAGTCGTCCAGCTTGCCAGCGGCATAGATACCGCCAATCACCGCACCCATGGAACACCCCGCGACGCAGGCTATGTCGTAGCCGCGGCGCTCGATTTCCTCTATTACGCCGATGTGCGCATACCCTCGGGCTCCGCCCGACCCCAGTACCAGTGCCACACGTTTACTCATGAACATTCCCCAGCCAGTGCCATCATGGTCCTACAATGCACCCATCGCTGCCTGTGCTTCAATGTAGATCGTGCTGAGCTACTGTAATAAAACTGGCCAGGCAACGCCGGCTGGGCATGGCACTTTCCAGCTGTCGGCGCGTCGAACAGCCACCGTTTTTCCATAGAGGTATTACTGATGAAAGCCTGGATTTGCCTTCCACTGATTGCCTTGGCCCTTGCTGGCTGCGCGGGCAAGACGGCCTACCGTGACAGCTGCGCGACCCAGCTGGATGCCGCCTGGAAGGAGCTGGACCTGGCCAAGGCCGAAGGCTTCGCCGGTGCCGTCAGTTACTCCAAAGCCTTGTCTTTGCTGACGGGGGCCAAGACCCAGCAGCAGTTCGAAGGCTTTGAAAGCTGTACCCGCAAAGCCGAAAAGGCCCGCTTCTACATTCGTGAATCTCGCGCCGGGCGCTGATCAGGGAGCATCGTATGTCTGCCATGCTCGACCATGTAGTTGTCCAGATACTGACCTTGCAGGTGCGGTTGCTGGCCTGTCGTGAACGCCTGGCTGCCAATACCGACAGCGAAGCCTTGCACGACCTGCGTGTCACCTTGCGGCGCCTGCGCAGTCTGTTGAGGCCGCTGCGTGGGCTGCCCGGCGTGGAGCAGCTCGAGGATGCTGCAAGGTCGCTGGGTACCCTTACCACGCCCTTGCGTGATCGCGAGGTACTGGCGGCCGAGCTGATCGGACGCGGTCATGCGGCAGCCGGGCAGCGGCGTCTGCAGGGGCGTGACAGGACCTTCGCCAGCGTTGCTGCCAGCCCACAGCTGGCCAGGGTATTGGCGATTCTCGACGCCTTTCCATTGTTCCTGCGGGCGGCGGGCCGGGAGGGGTTGGTCAAGTCGCTGGGCAAGCGCATCGACAAGCGTCTGGTCAAGCAGTGGCGCAAGTTGTACGAAGCGTTGCAGGACCCGGCCCACGATCGCCACCGCCTGCGTTTGCTGATCAAGCGTGCGCGGTATGGTGATGAGGCCTACCCGCAACTCGATCACGCTGGGAAAAAACTGCAACGTCTGCTGAAAAAGGCACAGGGCGACCTGGGCGATTGGCACGACCGCCTGCAATGGCTGCTGCAAGCGCGTGACCAGGCCGACCTGCTCCCCTGCAGGGCCGATTGGGAGCAGGAACTGCATGAGGCGGAGCGTCAGTCAGATATGACGCTGGACGCCCTGCAACAGGCACTGACGCGGCGCTATCACGGAAAATGACCGATATGCGGGCTGATTCCCCGGGGTTTGCTGGCTAGGATGAGCGGACCTTTTCCTTTGCAGGCAGGAGCCGGCCAATGAATTTCAACCAACTGCTCGACGCCGTGCGGGCCAACCCGGATTCCGTCAGCATCCCGCCCAGTTGGGCCCAGGGGCGCGCTGCTTTTGGCGGCTTGATGGCGGCCATGGTGTATGAATCCATGCGCCTCAAGATCTGCGACAACCGCCCGGTACGCTCATTGGCCATCAGCTTTGTGGCACCCGCGGCGGCGGATGTACCCATCCGCTTCGAGGTGGAGGTTTTGCGCGAAGGCAAGGCGGTTAGCACGCTGCTGGGCCGCGCCGTTCAGGCTGGCCAGGTGGTGACCTTGGTGCAGGGCAATTTCGGTGCGGGCCGGCCTTCGGTGGTGGAAGTGCCGGCGTTACCGGCCATTGAAATGCCTGCGCTCGACGAGGCGGCCCCGGAGTTGCCCTATATCAAAGGCGTTACCCCTGAGTTCATGCGGCATGTTGCCCTGCGCTGGGCAGTGGGCGGGTTGCCGTTCAGTGGCAATCAGTCGCGCAAGATGGGCGGTTGGGTACGCTTGCGGGATGTGCTGGAAGAACCGGTGAGCGAGGCGCACGTGCTGGCGTTGGTCGATGCCTGGCCGCCCAGCCTTATGCCGTTTCTCAAGCAGCCCGCTGCGGGCAGTACGCTGACCTGGACCATCGAGTTCATCCAGCCAACAGCGAAGCTGTCGACCCTGGATTGGTGTCGGTACTGCGTGGAGACCGAGCATGCGCGGGATGGCTATGGGCACGCTGCTGCGGCGTTGTGGACGGCGCAGGGCGAGTTGTTGGCGTTGAGCCGGCAGACCGTCACCGTTTTCGCCTGACCCTTGCAAGGCTGCTCACAAGGAGTGCTCCGGCAACTGACTCAGTGTCGGTGCTTGTGCCGCTCCCGCCAGGCCTTCCACCAGGCCCCGCTCAGCACAAAGCGCGGAAAGGTGATGAACTGCTCGGTCAGTAAGCGCTGCACGGCATCCTGGCGGTTGGCGAACGGCTCGGGCTGCTCGGCTTCAAGGCGGTGCCCTTGGCGCTGCAGGCCCAGCGCGGCGACCAGGGCAATCACACCCACCGCGATCTGGCCGAGGTCGAAACCGAACAGGCCGGACAGCACCAGTAGTGTCCCCAGAATGAACAGCGGCACAGCAATCAGGTGCAGCACCAGGTTGGCCGGGTGGCGGTGATTGTGGTGATAGCCGCGCCATTGCCAGGCGGGAAGATTGGGCAGGCGTTTGCTCATGGGGATTTCCTCTCGGTCATGCCCAAAGCTTAGTGCGGCCCCCGAGTGGGGGCCAATCGAGGCTAGCTATGCTGACTATAGCTTGAGCTGGCCAATGGCCTTGTTAAGCTCGCCGGCCAGGGTCGCCAGTTCGCTGCTGGTAGTCGCCGAACCGACCGTCTGCTGCACGGTCCGCTCGGTGACATCGCGGATGCTGACCACCGCGCGGTTCATTTCCTCGGCTACCTGGCTTTGCTGCTCGGCCGCTACAGCGATCTGGGTATTGCTTTCGCGCATCTGCGCCACGGCACCGGTAATTTCAGCCAGCGCCTCACCGGCTTCCTGTGCCTGACGCACGCAGTCGTCGGCCTTGTACGAGCTTTCCTGCATGAACTCCACCGCATCGCGGGTACCCGACTGCAGGGCCGAAACCATGGTAGTGATTTCATCCGTGGAGGTTTGCACGCGTTTGGCCAGGTTGCGCACTTCATCGGCCACCACGGCAAAGCCTCGGCCGAGGTCGCCGGCGCGCGCGGCTTCGATGGCAGCATTGAGCGCCAGCAAGTTGGTCTGTTCGGCAATACTGTGGATCACACTGACTACACCGTTGATCTTCTGACTGTCTTCGGCTAGCTGTCGAATCATCTCGGCAGTTTGCTGCACGCCGCTGGAAAGCCCGGAAATCGAATCCTGCACTCGGCTGACCACCGCTTGGCCGCTGCCGGCCAAGGTGTCGGCGGTTTGTGACAAATCGCGGGTGGCACCGGCGTGCTGGGCGATGTGGTGCACGGTCGCCGACATTTCGTTGATGGCAGTGGCGGCCTGGTCGGTTTCACTCTGCTGGCCGAGCATGCCATGGCGTACGTCGCTCATGCTGGCGGCCAGGCGTGCAGCGCCCGAGTCCAGTTGTGCTGCGCTGTGGGCGACGGTGCTGACCACGCGGTGATAGGTGGACTGCATGGCGTTGAAGGCCCCGGCCATCTGGCCGACCTCGTCGCCACTGGCCAGTGGTACGCGGGCCGACAGGTCGCCGGTTTTTTCCACGTGCAGCATCACGTCCTTGAGGGTGTTGAGCTGGCTGAGCAGGAAGCGGATCAGCAGTTGGGAGGCGCCGAGCATGGCCAGCATCAGGATCAGTACACACACCGCGTAATTGCTGAAGCGATCGAAGAAAACCTGACGCAGACTGGGGGACTGGGCCAGCACAGCCAACTGCTGGTCGCCGTTGCGCAGCACCTGTGCGCCACGCAGCGGGTTTTCACCGAGGATCCAGGCGCTCGGCAGTTCTACCCAGCCTTGGGTGTTGCGCAGGGCATCGAGCGCCTCCCCGGCGTAGGTTGGCGTTTGCCCTGTTGACCAACTGATGACGTTGGCCGGGCGTGGCAGTGCTTGCCCGGCTGGCCAGGCGGCCAGCAACTGAGCTTGTGCGGCCGCCTGGCTCTGAGCCGCCTCGGCACGTGCGCGTTGCTCCAGGTGCACGGCGTACAGCACCAGCAGCAAGGTGGTGACAAAGGCCACTGCGTTGACGGCCCAGAATTTGTACTTCAGGGAAACATTGCTAAGCCAGGCACCCATGGGCAGGTCTTCTCTGAGTTGAGCGGAAACAATATTGGCAAGGTGCCATCATTGTGCCCGCATCCTCGACGGGGTTTGTTGATGCATATCAACGGCGTTCACCCGCCCCGCAGAAACCCGCAAGAATCAGGGGAGCTGGAAAAAGTCGCGCGCCGTTGCCGTGGTATGCGCCGCCGTGTGCTCGGCTGACTCACCGCGATGCGAGGCCACCTCGCGCAGTACCTCCGGCAAGAACGCCGGCTCGTTGCGCCCACTCTTGGGCTTGGGTCGCAAGCTGCGCGGCAGCAGATAGGGTGCGTCGCTTTCCAGCATCAGCCGGCCTTGAGGGATGTTGCCCACCAGCGGGTGCAGGTGAGTACCGCGGCGTTCGTCGCAGATCCAGCCGGTAATGCCGATGTGCAGGTCCAGGTCCAGGTAGGCGAACAGCGCCTCGCGCTCACCGGTAAAGCAGTGCACCACCGCGCCGGCCAGGTGGTCGCGGTAGTCCTTGAGAATCGCCAGCAAGCGCTCGCTGGCATCGCGCTCGTGCAGGAACACCGGCAGGCGCAGCTCCGCAGCCAGTGTCAGCTGGGCTTCCAGGGCTTTTTCCTGCAGCGGGCGAGGGGAAAAGTCGCGGTTGAAGTCCAGGCCACATTCGCCCACAGCGCGTACGCGCGGTTCACTCAACAACAGTCGCAACTGGCGCTCGCTGTCGGCATCCCAGGCCTTGGCATCGTGAGGGTGCACGCCGGCCGTGGCGAAGAGGTGCGCGCCGCTGGCATCCAGTTGTTGGCACAGCTCCAGCGCTTGTTCGCTGACCGCCAGGCTGGTGCCTGTCAGCAGCATTTGCGTAACGCCGGCCTCCAGTGCGCGCTCGACGATTGCTGCCTGTTGGTCATGGAAACTGCTGTTGGTCAGGTTGACGCCGATATCGATCAGTTGCATGGTGCTGTCTCGTGCCGCGGGACGGCCAGCATAGCAAATGCCGCGTTTCTGAAAAAACCAAGAACTTCATGCTGTTGCCGTGGTCATTTGCCGTCGTTCATCACTTGGCGGTGCACCCCATGGATGCCGCTCACCGACCACGGACACGTTTTCGCATGCTGCGATGCTGGCTCATTTTTCTGCTGACGCTCGGGTTGATCTTTACCGGCCCCGCCCAGGCGCGTACGCCGGGGCCACAGCAGAACATACCGCCTGCCAAGGTGCGTGACCTGCTGCAGATTCGCACCAGCAAAGTACTGCGAGTGCTGGTCAACCAGAGCCGCAACAGCTCGGGGGAGGTCAAGGGCGAGCCAGTAGGCATCGAGTATTATCGCCTGCGTGCCTTGGAGCATTTCCTCAATGCTCGTACCGCCGACGACCAGCAGATTCAGCTAAAGCTCATCCCGCGAGCCAAGGAGCAGTTGTTGGGCGCCCTGGCCCGCGGCGAGGGTGACCTGGCCGCGCCAGGCGAGCTGCTTGACCCCACGACGGTGGGCGCTGTCAGCAGCAGTGCGCCGATACTCGACCAGGTGCCGCTGACGCTGGTCGGGCGCAAAGGCGAGCGAAGTTTCAGCAAGGTCGAACAGCTGTCAGGGCGTACCGTCGCCTTGACCAGCGCCAGTGCCGCCGGGCCGCTGATCCAGCAGGTCAACCAGCAACTGGCACTGCGCAAGCGGCCGCTGATCAAAGTGGAGTGGGTCGATTCGACACTGGCGGTGGAGGATGTGCTGGAGATGGTACAGGCGGGTATCTACCACCTGACCGTGGTCGAGCAGCCCATTGCCCGGCGTTGGGCCCGGGTTATGCCGCGCTTGCGCCTGGACAGCCGGGTGCGCCTGGGGCCGCCGCAAGCCATGCGCTGGTATGTAGGGCGTGATGCGCCGCAACTGTTGGCAACAGTCGATCACTTTCTGCAAGGTTACCGCGCGCCAGACAACCAGGATGCGGCGTTCGAGCGTATCTACCGCCGCCAGTACCGGGTACACAACCCGTTGGCCAGCAAGGGCCGCCAGCGTCTGGCCTCGGTACGGGCAGTGTTGCAGAAACACGGCCAGGCGCAACAGATCGACTGGCTCAACCTGGCTGCACTGGCCTTCAAGGAGTCGACGCTCAACCCGGCTGCACGCGGCACTGGCGGTGCCCATGGCCTGATGCAGATTACCCCCGCGGCGGCCCAGCGGGTAGGGGTGAGCAATACCGCGACGGTAGATGGCAATGTCCTGGCCAGTGCCCGTTATCTGGCGCTTATCCGGCGCAAGTTTTTTGCCAGTGCCAAGATCAATGAGCGTGAGCGCATGGCCTTTGTGCTGGCAGCCTACAACCTTGGCCCCGAGCGGGTTCAGGCCATGCGCGCAGAGGCCCGACGGCGAGGGCTCAACGGTAACCAGTGGTTCTTCCAGACCGAGCGTATCGCCATGGAGCAGGTGGGGATGGGACCGGTCAATTTCGTCAATAGCATCAACAAGTACTACCTGGCGTTCAACCGCGAACGCACAGCACTGGAGCGCGTAGCGAAGCGTTAATAATCGATTATATCGATTGTTATGTTGGGTTTTTTGCGATTTTCATATCTATTGAATTGATTATGATGGCGCCCATCCCAACACAACTGCTTCGCTTCAAGGACGCTTCCACATGAACAACACTACCCTCAACGCACTGTTCTCTACTCGTGCTGGCGCAGGCCTAAGCGTTATCCGCATCCTGGTCGGCATCATCTTCATGGCCCATGGTGCGCAAAAACTCTTCGGCCTGTTCGGCGGCTACGGCCTGGAAGGCACCGGCCAATGGATGGAAAGCATCGGCCTGGCGCCGGGTTATCTGATGGCCTTGCTGTCCGGCAGTGCCGAATTCTTCGGTGGCCTGGCCTTGGTGGTCGGCCTGCTGGCTCGCCCGGCGGCCCTGGCGCTGACGGTGACCTTGATAGTGGCGATCGTTTCGGTGCACATCGGCAACGGCCTGTTCATGTCCAACAACGGCTATGAGTTCGCCCTGGCGCTGTTGGCCGGCACTGTTGCAGTCATGATCGAAGGCGCCGGCCGCTTTTCGCTCGACCGCCTGATCGCCCGCTAATCACCTGTATGCTGCGAGCAACGAGCCGCAGGCAAGCGCGGGCCAATACTCGGCTTGTTCTTGCTTGCGGCTTGTAGCTTGCAACTTGGGGCTCATCGCTCTAGCATACCGCCTGCGCCGATTTAAACAGCTACTTGCGGGGCGCAGGAAAGCCCCACCTCCGGGTCGTCCGAAATACCGCTAAAGCGCTGGTTCGGTGACGCCTCCCACCGCTGCCCAGCGGGATTCGCGAGGCGGAGAGAAACTCCATGAGTTGCCCACGTACCAGTGTCTGTTTGAGCCCTTTGCCTGCCAGCCAGGCGTCCCGTACACCGCGCATCCTGCTCGGCGGTCGGCATCAGCCCACCCTTTTGCGTCATCTTGAAGGCCTGTCACGGCGCAAGGGGCAGGCACGTGCCTTTCTGATCCAGTTTGCCGATAGCGGCTGCCACCTCGCGCAGTATGGCAATGACCGTTTCGATCTGGCTGTGATCCAGGCGCCGGTGCCGGATGAGGCCGCCGAAGTCATAGGCCATCTTACCCGCATCGCGCGTCAAGGCCTGATTACCCGCCGCTGAGGAATGCGCTATTGAGCACCAATATCATTACCACAGAAGGCCATGAGGCACTGAAGAAAGAGCTGGACCACCTGTGGCGGGTTTATCGCCCGGAAATCACCCAAAAGGTTGCCTGGGCGGCGTCGTTGGGTGACCGCAGCGAGAACGCGGACTACCAGTACAACAAGAAGCTGCTGCGCGAAATCGACCGCAGGGTGCGGTACCTGCGCAAGCGTCTTGAAGATGTGAAAGTGGTGGCCTATTCGCCTGAGCAGGAAGGTAAAGTATTTTTCGGTGCCTGGGTTGAGATCGAGAACGACGAGGGCGAGACCATGAAGTTTCGCATTGTCGGCTACGACGAGATCTACGGGCGCAACGATTACATTTCGATCGATTCGCCCATGGCTCGCGCCTTGTTGAAGAAGGAGGAGGGTGATGAGGTGGTGGTGCATACACCTACCGGTGAAGCGACCTGGTATGTGAGCAGCATCAGTTACGGCCAGGGCGTCTCGACGGACTGACTGGGCCCGTTTTGCGCCGCCCTGAGGCATGTGCTGTCCTTTTAAGGAATCGCCCAGCCCTCAGGGTCGCTCCTGCAGAAGCTCTGACAGCCAGGCCTCAAGCCTCGCGCAACACCGCCAGCGGGCTGGCATTCAGCGCCCGCCGCGTTCCCAGCACCCCCGCACCACCCACCAGCAGCGCCCCCGCCAGCGGCAACACCAGCAACCACGGGTGCGGGCTCCACTGCAAGTCGAAGGCATAACGATACAGTACCCAGGTAATCAGTTCGCAGCCCACGGCCGCCAATAGCCCGCTGGCCGCACCCAGCAGGCCGAACTCGATACGCCGTGCCTTGACCAGCAACGGCCGCGCCGCACCCAATGCCCGCAGCAGTGCGCCTTGGCGAATGCGCTCGTCCAGCGTGGCCTGCAAGCCAGCGAACAGCACGGCCAGCCCGGCGGCCAGCACGAAAAGCAGCACATACTCCACCGCCAGGGTGACCTGGGCGAGGATGCTGCGCAGCTGGTCGAGCAAGGCATCCACCTGCAGGATGGTCACCGCCGGAAACGCCCGTGACAGTGCCACTACATCCAGGTCATGCCCCGGTGCCAAATAGAAGCTGGTCAGGTAAGTGGTCGGCAGCCCCTGCAGCGTACCGGGCTGGAAGATCATGTAGAAGTTCGGCTGGAAGCTGTCCCAATGCACGCTGCGCAAGCTGCTCACGCGGGCTTGGCGTTGCTGTCCGCCAATATCGAACGTCAGCAGGTCGCCCATCTGCAGTTTCAGGCTGCTGGCCAGTTCCGCTTCCACCGAAACCCCCGGGATGTCGTTGTCGGCTGGCAAGGCTTGCCACCAGCTGCCGGCGCTCAACACATTGCCTTCGGGTAACTCGGCGGCCCAGGTCAGGCTAAGGTCGCGCTGCACCGCGCGCTCGCCTGCCGAGTCCTTGCTGACCATCTGCTGTACCGGTTTTTCGTTGATTTGCACCAAGCGTCCGGGTGTCACTGGGTAGAGCGGTGCCGAAGCGGCATTGACCTGGTGCAGGCGTTGGGCGAACAGCTCACGGTCATCTGGCAGGATGTTCAGGGCGAAGTGGTTAGGCGCATCCTTGGGTAACTGTGCTTGCCAGGTGTCGAGCAGCTCTGCGCGCAGCAGGGCGACCAAGGCCATGGCCAGCAGTATCAGGCCGAAGGCCAGTGCCTGGCCAGCCGCAGCCATGGGGTGGCGTAATAGCTGGCCCAGCCCCAGACGCCAGGTGAGTGGCGCTCCGGCCAGCAGTTGGCGCAGGCTGCGTAAACCGAGCAACAGCAGCCCGCCGAGCAGAAGTGCAGCGACCAGGCCGCCACCGAGCAGGGCGAAGGTGAGCAGCAGGTCGAGGCTCAGGCGCCACATGATGAGGCCCAGGGCGAGGAGGGCGGCGCCGTACACCAACCAACTGCGCGCAGGTATCGGCAGCAGGTCACGGCGCAGCACGCGCAGTGGCGGCACCTGGCCCAGCGCTGCAATCGGCGGCAGGGCGAAGCCAGCCAGTGCCACCAACCCGGTACCGATACCTGCCAGCGCTGGAATGATGCCGCCGGCGGGCACCACGCTCGGCAGCAAGCCGTGCAGCAGGCGGAACAGGCCCAGCTGAGCCAGCCAGCCGAGCAGGGCGCCGGCCAGGGCAGCGACCAGTCCGAGCATGGCCAGTTGCAGGCAATACAGGCCCAACGCCTGGTGGCGCGACAGGCCCAGGCAGCGCAGCAGGGCGCTGGCGTCCAGCCGGCGTGCAGCATAGCGGCTGGCCGACAGAGCCACGGCTACGCCTGCCAGCAGCACAGCCACCAGGCTGGCCATGTTCAGGTAGCGCTCGGCTTTGCCCAGGGCGCCGCCGATCTGCTGGTTGCCATCGCGGGTGTCACGCAGGCGCTGGTTGGCGGCCAGGTCTTTTTCCACGGCCTGACGGTACTGCGCCAGCGCCTCGGCATCGCCGCGCCACAGGTCGCGGTAGGTGACCCGGCTACCCGGCTGGATCACACCGGTGGCTTCCAGGTCGGCCAGGTTCATCATCACGCGCGGGGTAAGGCTGTAGAAGTTGTTGGCGCGGTCCGGTTCGTAGGTAAGCACACGGCTCATGCGCAGGGATTTCATGCCCACGTCGATGCTGTCGCCGATCGCCAGCCCCAGTGCCGCCAACAGGCGCGGTTCTACCCACACCTCGCCACGGGCAGGGCCGCCGCCGGGTGTTTCTTCGGCATAGGGTGCCGGAGCGCTGCGTACTTGCCCGCGCAATGGGTAGGCGCCGTCGGCGGCCTTGACGCTGGACAGCTGGATGCCATTGTCACCGCCGACCACGCTGGTGAACTCGACCACGTGTGCATGGCGCAAGCCCAGTGCCTTGCCGGCATCGAGCTGTTGTCCGCGGGCCGGGGCGCTGCCCTGCAGTACCAGGTCGGCGCCAAGGAACTCGCTGGCACGCAGCTGCATGGCGCCGTTGAGGCGGGCGCCGAAATAGCCGATGGCGGTGCTGGCGGCTACCGCCACCAACAGGGCAAAGAACAGCACGCGCACTTCACTGGCGCGAACATCGCGCAGCAACTGGCGCAGTGCCAGGCGACACAAGCGGGACAGCGGCATATGGCTCACCGGGCCTCCATCGGCGCCACAAGGCGGCCCGCGTCCAGGCGGATCTGGCGCCGGCAGCGGCGGGCCAGGCGTTCGTCATGGGTGACCAGCACCAAGGTAGTGCCGCGCTCCTTGTTCAGCTCGAACAACAAGTCGCTGATGCGCTCGCCGGTGTGGCTGTCGAGGTTGCCGGTGGGCTCATCGGCAAACAGCACCGCAGGCTGCGCGGCGAAGGCGCGGGCGATTGCCACGCGTTGCTGCTCGCCGCCCGACAACTGCCGAGGTGTGTGGCTCAGGCGCTTGCCCAGGCCGACCCGTTCCAGCAAGGTGCGAGCCTGTTCACGGGCATCGCGGCGGCCGTCCAGTTCCAGTGGCAGCATGACATTTTCAAGGGCATTGAGGCTGTCGAGCAGCTGGAACGACTGGAACACGAAGCCCACATGTTCGGCACGCACACGGGCACGCTGGTCTTCATCCAGTGGCCCCAGGTCGTGGCCGGCGAGCATGACTTTGCCGGCGCTGGGCCGGTCGAGGCCGGCGAGCAGGCCGAGCAGGGTCGATTTGCCGGAGCCCGAGGCGCCGACGATGGCCAGGCTGTCGCCTTGGGCCAGGTCGAGAGAAAGCGCGTGGAGGATGGTGAGGTCACCTTCCGCGCTGGGGACCACTTTGCTAAGGTTCTGCGCAACGAGAATGCTGGGGCTCATGGAGAATCCGATGCGAGTGTGGTGGTTGAGTGCCGGTCTGGCCCTGTATTGCCTGGCCCAGAGCGCAGCGGCAGGAACACTGCTGATTGTTGGCGATAGTATCAGCGCCGGTTTTGGCCTGGATAGCCGCCAGGGCTGGGTGTCTCTCTTGCAGGCCCGCCTCAGGGAGGAAGGTTTTGACGATAAAGTGGTCAATGCGTCGATCAGTGGCGACACCAGCGCAGGCGGCCAGGCGCGGCTGCCGGCGCTGCTTGCAGCACATAAACCAAGCCTGGTGGTGCTGGAGCTGGGCGGCAACGATGGTCTGCGCGGGCAGCCGCCTGCTCAATTGCAACAAAATCTTGCCTCGATGATCGAGCACTCGCGCGAGGCAGGTGCCAAGGTGCTGCTCTTGGGCATGCGCCTGCCGCCCAATTATGGTGTGCGTTACACCACTGCATTTGCCAAGGTGTATGAACAGCTGGCGGTGGACAAACAGGTTCCTTTGGTGCCGTTTTTCCTCGAAGGGGTAGGGGGTGTACCTGAGTTGATGCAGGCTGATGGCATCCATCCGGCCCAGGGTGCTCAGCAGCGGCTGCTGGAAAATGCCTGGCCAGCGATAAAACCCTTGCTGTGACGCTTTAAACGGGGACGCCTTTCGGCTAATGTTGCGCCCCCCGTTTCGAGTGCTCCAAATGCCGCGCCCTGCCTGGTCCCTGTATGCCTATCAACTGATCGAGCCCGATGAGCAGCTCGACCTGTTCGCCTGCCAGGAAATTCGCGTCCACCTCGTGGCCCGCCAGCTTGAGCTGGGCGTGCCGGTCGACCGTACTTTGTGCGGCGGCCTGCTGCCAGCCCAGCCGCGTTGGTCGGGGGTGCCGCGATCGATCTATCGCGATGGCCGCCTGTGTGAGCTGTGCCGTGCCATCCTCGATGCCCAGCGACGTGGCATGCGCCCGGTGTGGCCAGAGCTGCACGGCAGCTGAACGACAAGCGCCTTTCATCATCTGAAACGTTTGCAACGTGCCAATGCCTCCCGCTTGCATCGGCGCGGGTGTACAATCGATCCTCTTGACCCACCTTTCGAAGGATTTACCGGATGTTGCCGCGCTTTCCTGCCGTCACCCGTAGCCTGTCCCTGGCCGCCCTGTTGGTAGCGGGCCCCGCTGCTGCGCTGGAGCTGCCACTGCCACCGCCCGGTGAAGACATCGTCGGCCAGGTGCATGTGATCAAGGCAAAGTACGAGGACACGTTCGCCGATATCGGCACCGCAAACGACCTTGGCTACCTGGAAATGATCGCCGCCAACCCGGGCGTGGACCCTTGGCTGCCGGGCGCCGGCACCGAGATCATCCTGCCGACCCGTTTCGTCCTGCCGCCGGGCCCGCGCGAAGGCATCGTCATCAACCTGGCCGAGTACCGCTTGTACTACTTCCCTAAGGGGCAAAGCGTGGTGTACACCTTCCCGCTGGGTATTGGTCGCGAGGGTTGGGGGTCGCCGATCGCCAACACCAGGATCACCGCCAAGACGCCCAACCCGACCTGGACGCCGCCCGCTTCGATTCGCAAAGAGCACGCAGCTGACGGTGACATCCTGCCGACCGTCGTGCCGGCTGGCCCGGACAACCCGCTTGGGCCGTTCAAGTTCACCTTGGGCGTGCCGGGCTACCTGATCCATGGTTCGAACAAGAAGTTCGGCATTGGCATGCGCACCAGTCACGGCTGCTTCCGCATGTTCAACAATAACGTGCTTGAACTGTCGAAGATGGTGCCGGTAGGGACTCCGGTGCGCATCATCAACGAGCCTTACAAGTTCGGTATCAGTGGCGGCAAGGTCTATCTTGAGGCACACACGCCGCTGGATGACCACGGCAACCCGTCGGTGGTCGACAAACACACCGCCGTTATCAATACCTTGCTCAAGCGCGAAGACCTGGCCAATAACCTACGCATGAACTGGGACATGGTGCGTGATGTGGTGGCCGCTGAAGATGGTATGCCGGTAGAAATTGCCGTGCCGGTGGATAACCAGGCGGGCGCACCGATGGTGACGAGCATTCCGCCCGAACTGCAGTAAGGTAATTTCGACACACCCAGGCCTGCCTTAGTGCAGGCCTTTTCGTACCTGCTGGCCGCGTTTGCCGGTTTCAAAGGCAATAAAAAAGCCGACCCACAAGTGGGTCGGCTTCTTAACAATCCGTGAGGATTATTACTTGCGGCTGGCTTTGTCCAGCATACGCAGAGCGCGCTCGTTGGCTTCGTCAGCGGTCTGCTGAGCCTTCTGAGCGGCTGCCATTGCGTCGTCAGCCTTACGGTAGGCTTCGTCAGCACGAGCTTGAGCGCGAGCTGCTGCGTCTTCAGTCGCAGTCAGACGAGCTTCGGTTTCTTTGGATACGCTGCTGCAACCGGTAGCCAGAACTGCGGCCAGAGCCAGAGCAGAGAATTTCAGAACGTTGTTCATCGTGTTCCCCTTCAAGGACTTTCTATTAAATAGCCATCTCTCAGGAAAGAGAAACTGGCCGGCGTACATAGTACCCATTACTTGTAGTAAGTAAACTGACAGAGCGCAAGAACTGCAAAAAAAATGTTGCTTGACCCTGCGCCGACAAGATTTGCGACGTGTCTGTGAAAAAAATGTGCAGGGTTCGCAAGCGATTGTGGTACTGGAACTTTTTTGTTGAACTAAGGGTGACTTTAACTGTCGATCAGCGTCTTAAGCCCTAGAACATCCGGTGGCTGTTGGGCGGGCTTGGGAAAGTCGCCCGGGCGGCGTTTTGAGCATTTTTAACCGCCACCACCTTGAGCAATCCCGCTTGCGGTGCCTACTATCTTGTGAGTGCCAGAGGATCCGAACGATTACAATCGTCCAATCGTCGAAGCGGCAACAGGTGGCGTAGAGGATTCTGTGCCGGATAAACCACCATCGGTTAAGGTATGGGTCTGCCGAGAAGACCTGCGAGGAGTAGTGATGAGCGAAGCGCTGACCATCCACCATGACCAGGCCGGTCATCAGTTCGAGACCAACGTGGACGGTCATCGTGCCTATCTGACGTACATGGATCTGGGCAAGCAGACGCTGGACATCTATCGCACCTTCGTGCCCAATGCCCTGCGCGGCCGCGGGATTGCTGCCGCCCTGACCGAGCGTGCCCTGGAGTACGCCGAGCAGATGGGCTACACGGTGATCCCGTCTTGCTCGTATGTGGAACGTTACATGGAGCGCCAACAGCGGCATTCGAGCAAGGCCTGAGCTGACGACAGGTACCAGACACAACAAAAAACGCCGGGCAGTGCCCGGCGTTTTTTGTTCGCGCAATATTCAACTGCGCTTACGCTGCGGCAGCACATCCTTGAGCTTGGCATGCATGCTGCGCAGGGTTTTCTCGGTGGCCGACCAGTCGATGCAGGCGTCCGTGATCGACACCCCATACTGCAGATCGTCCAGGTTTTTCGGAATCGACTGGCAGCCCCAGTTCAGGTGGCTTTCGACCATGAGGCCGATGATCGACTGGTTGCCTTCGAGGATCTGGTTGGCGACGTTCTCCATCACCAGCGGTTGCAAGGCTGGGTCCTTGTTGGAGTTGGCATGGCTGCAGTCGACCATGATGTTGGCCTTGATCTTGGCCTTGGCCAGGTCCTGTTCGCACAGGGCGACGCTGACCGAGTCGTAGTTCGGCTTGCCATTGCCGCCGCGCAGTACCACGTGGCCGTATGGGTTGCCCTTGGTGGTGACGATCGACACGCCGCCTTCCTGGTTGATGCCCAGGAAGCGGTGCGGCTTGGACACCGACTGCAGGGCATTGATGGCAACGGTCAGGCCGCCGTCGGTGCCGTTCTTGAAGCCCACCGCCGAGGACAGGCCCGAGGCCATCTCGCGGTGTGTTTGCGACTCGGTGGTGCGGGCGCCGATGGCCGACCAGCTGATCAGGTCTTGCAGGTACTGTGGGGAAATCGGGTCGAGCGCTTCGGTGGCAGTCGGCAGGCCCATTTCGGCCAGGTCCAGCAGCAACTTGCGGCCGATGTGCAGGCCGTCCTGGATCTTGAACGAGTCATCCAGGTACGGGTCGTTGATCAGCCCTTTCCAGCCGACGGTGGTGCGCGGCTTTTCGAAGTACACGCGCATGACCAGGTACAGCGTATCGGACACTTCTTCGGCCAGCACTTTCAGGCGCTCGGCGTATTCGTGGGCAGCCTTGATGTCGTGGATGGAGCAAGGGCCGACCACGACGAACAGGCGATGGTCCTTGCCGTCGAGAATATTGCGCACGACTTCACGGCCGGCAGTCACGGTCTGCAGGGCCTTGGCGCTGAGGGGGATTTCCTTCTTGAGCTGATCAGGGGTGATCAGGGTCTCGTTGGAGGCAACGTTCAAGTCATCGATCGGTAAATCAGCCATCGTGTTACTCGTCAGGTCACGGGTGCCGGCCGCCAACTAACCCCGTGCGGCCCAGCAGCAAGAATAATCGCAGCGGGGAGCCGAACCTTAGCGCGTTACAGGTGGCACGACAATGGGCTTGACCCAGTCATTGTGGGGTTTTTACCTGAGCGAGGGTGTTGCGTGCGAATGGACTGCCCAGCGCTGCGTAACCTGTGTAAAAAGAGCGCTGACTATAGACCTGGAGATTGGCATGCATTCTCACCCCCCTCGCATCGGCATCATCGGCAGCGGTGCCATTGGTGGCTTTTATGGGTTGATGCTGGCCCGGGCCGGTTTCGACGTGCATTTTCTGTTGCGTAGTGAGTATCAGGCCGTTTGTGAACAAGGGCTGAGCCTGGACAGTGCCGTGCATGGCGCATTGCAGATGAGGGTGCAGGCGTATGCCAGTGCCACCGACATGCCGCCCTGTGACTGGCTCCTGATCGGGGCCAAGGCCACCAGCAACGAGCAGTTGGCTCCGTTGATCGTCCAGGCCGCTGCGCCCGGCGCCAAGGTGGTGCTGTTGCAGAACGGCCTGGGTGTAGAGGAACAGTTGCGTCCGGCCTTGCGGAGCGACATGCACCTGCTCGGCGGCCTGTGCTTCATCTGCGTTAACCGCCAGGCACCAGGTGTCATTCGTCACCAGGCTTTGGGTGCGGTCAACCTGGGTTATCACAGCGGGCCGGCCAGCGATTGTGGTGTCGCGCTGGTGAATGAAGGCGCCGGGTTGTTCCAGGCTGCGGGGATCGACTCGCAGGTCATGCCGAACCTGGCCTTGGCACGCTGGCAGAAGCTGGTGTGGAACGTGCCTTACAACGGCCTGTCGGTGCTGCTGGGGGCCAGCACTTCGCCACTGATGGCCGACAGCAATGCCCGCGCGCTGATACAGGCCTTGATGGCCGAGGTGGTGCAGGGCGCGGCAGCCTGTGGCCATGTGCTGCCCGAAGGCTATGCCGAGCACTTGTTCCAGGTGACCGAGCGCATGCCTGACTACTGGCCGAGCATGTATCACGACCACGTCCACAAACGCCCGTTGGAGCTGGGGGCCATCTATGCCGAGCCGCTGGCACGCGCACGGGCGGCAGGCTGCAACCTGCCGCGCATTGAGATGCTGTACCAGGCGCTGAGTTTCATCGACAGCGGCAACAGGCCTGCCTGAAGGGGGCGGAGGCTTCGGCGGGGCGCTACAGCCCGCGGCCACAGCGCGCCGGACGGCAAAGCGAGCGTCCGGCGCGCTGCTAAGCTGAAGCTTGCTCTGCCGCTGCGGCAGTCGAGGAGGTCGAATGATCCGCTCCATGCTGTACGCCACCGACCTCGGTGTCTACGCCCCTTTCGTGATGCAACACGCGCTGGCCCTGGCGCGCACGTTCAGTGCCGAGCTGTATGTGATCCACGCGGTAGAGCCGATGGGGCAGTTCGCCGAATCCCTCCTGCAAAGTTACCTTGATGAGCAGACGCTCGACCAGTTGCATCGCCAGGGGGTGAACACAGTGATGGCGAACATAGAGCAGCGTGTGCTGGAAAACTTTCGTGACGAGCTGGGCGAAGAGGCTGACCTGGCGGTGATCAAGGCCGTGCGGGTGCGTCAGGGTGACCCGGCGCAGGTGATTCTCGACCAGGCTCAGCGGCTAAGCGTCGACCTGTTGATATTCGGTAGCCACAGTGCGGGTGCCGGGGTGGATGTACCGTTGGGGCGTACGGCGGTGCGGCTGCTGCAGCTGTCGCCGGTGCCGGTGTACATGGTGCCCTTGGCGCAGCATCTGGGGCGTAGGAAAGCATGAAGATAGGTGTAGGCCGTCTCCGTGGGCATGTAACAAAATAGTTCTAGATTTATTTCAAGAACCACTAATATAGTTATATATCGTCGCTGCCTGCTGCCGCGGACTCATCGCTGAACCGAGGGAAACCTATGAAGCTTCAACAACTGCGCTACATCTGGGAAGTGGCGCACCATGACCTCAATGTCTCCGCGACGGCGCAGAGCCTGTATACCTCCCAGCCAGGTATCAGCAAGCAGATCCGCCTGCTCGAAGACGAATTGGGTGTTGAAGTATTTGCCCGCAGCGGCAAGCATCTGACCCGCGTTACCCCGGCCGGTGAGCGCATCATCAACACAGCAGGCGAAATCCTGCGCAAGGTCGAGAGCATCAAGCAGATTGCCCAGGAGTTCTCCAACGAGAAGAAGGGCACGCTGTCCATCGCCACCACCCACACCCAGGCGCGCTATGCGTTGCCGCCGGTTATCAGCAGCTTCATCAAGCAGTATCCGGAAGTGTCCCTGCACATGCACCAAGGTTCGCCCATGCAGATTGCCGAGATGGCAGCGGACGGTACGGTCGACTTCGCCATCGCCACCGAGGCGCTGGAGCTGTTCGGCGACCTGATCATGATGCCGTGCTACAAGTGGAACCGTTGCGTCGTGGTGCCACAAGGTCACCCGCTGGCCAAGCTGCCGAAATTGACCCTGGAAGCAGTCGCCGAATACCCGATCGTCACCTACGTGTTCGGCTTCACCGGGCGCTCGAAGCTGGATGAGGCTTTCAATCACCGCGGCCTCACGCCAAAAGTGGTCTTCACCGCGGCTGACGCCGACGTGATCAAGACTTATGTACGCCTGGGGCTGGGCGTGGGTATCGTTGCCGGCATGGCTGTGGACGCCAAGCTCGACAGTGACTTGGTGGCGCTGGATGCCAGTGAGCTGTTCGAAGCCAGCATCACCAAGATCGGCTTCCGTCGTGGTACCTTCCTGCGCGGCTTCATGTGCGACTTCATCGAGAAGTTTGCCCCGCACCTGACTCGTGAAGTGATGGCCAAGGCCATTCAGTGCCACAACAAGCAAGAGCTGGAAGAATTGTTCGAAGGTGTCGAGCTGCCGGTGCACTGATTCGGGAATGCTGGGGCCGCTGTGGGAGTAACTGTCTAGCTCAATTTCTAAAAGCTGGCGCGATCCCTGTGGGAGCGGGCTTGCCCGCGAATACGGGCGAAGCCCGTGCCATCCACCGCGGTGTCTTCTTCGCGGGTAAACCTGCTCCTACAGAGCGCCAGCACTAGCTCAAGCCTTGCTGATCAGGTTGCCCGCATGCAACCCGCATTCCTTCTGTGTCGACTCTTCCCACCACCAGCGCCCTTCACGTTCATGCTGGTTTGGCAGCACCGGGCGGGTGCACGGCTCGCAGCCAATGCTGATGAAGCCACGCTCGTGCAGGCTGTTGTACGGCAGCTCGAGCATGCGGATATAACCCCATACCTCTTCACTGCTCATCTGCGCCAGTGGGTTGAACTTGTACAGCGTGCGCTCAGGCGTGGAGAAGGCGCTGTCGATTTCCAGTGCTGCCACCTGGCTGCGGGTGCCGGGGCTTTGGTCGCGGCGCTGGCCGGTAGCCCAGGCGCTGACGGTGGCCAGCTTGCGTCGCAGTGGCTCGATCTTGCGAATGCCGCAGCACTCGCCATGGCCGTCCTTGTAGAAGCTGAACAGGCCCTTTTCCTTGACGAACGGGTCGAGCTTGGCGCGGTCGGGGCTGAGAATCTCGATCGGCAGGTTGTACTGTTCGCGTACCTGGTCGATGAACCGGTAGGTCTCCGGGTGCAGGCGCCCAGTGTCGAGGCTGAATACCTTTACCTGCTTGTTCAGCTTCCAGGCCATGTCGACCAGCACCACATCCTCGGCGCCGCTGAAGGAGATCCACAGGTCATCACCGAAGTGCTCGAAGGCCAGCTTGAGGATGTCTTGTGGGGACTTGTTGGCATAGGTCGCGGCCAGGGCGGCGACGTCGAAGGGTTGGCTCATCAGGCGGTTTCCATCTTGGCTGTGGCGCTGTGCGCTCGTAGTGGTGTGATGGTAACAAAAAACGCGGTCTAGAAGGGCTTACAAGCCCTGCAGGGTCTGCATCAGCACCCGCACTTTGGCTATCGACTCTTCATATTCGGCCTGCCACTGCGAATCGGCTACCACCGCGCCGCCGCCCCAGCAACTGACCTGGCCATCTTTGATCAGCAAGCTGCGAATGGCGATCGAACTGTCCATTTCGCCACGCACATCCACATACAGCAGCGAGCCGCAGTACAGCGCACGGCGTGCTGGTTCCAGTTCGTCGATGATCTGCATGGCGCGGATTTTCGGTGCGCCGGTGATCGAGCCGCCTGGGAAGCTGTCGCCGATCAGGTCCAGCGCATCCTTGTCGCTGGCCAGCTGGCCGGTGATGCTGCTGACCAGATGGTGCACGTTGGGGTAGCTCTCCAAGCTGAACAGTTCCGGGACCTTCACTGAGCCGATCTCACACGTGCGCCCAAGGTCGTTGCGCAGCAGGTCGACGATCATCAGGTTTTCCGAGCGGTCCTTTGGGCTGTGCAGCAGCTCTTCGGCGTTACGCTTGTCTTCAGCCGGGTCGCTGGCGCGCGGGCGGGTGCCCTTGATCGGCCGGGTTTCCACCTGGCCTTGGCTGACGCGGATGAAGCGCTCGGGCGAAAAGCTCAGCAGGGTACTGCCGTCGGCCAGTTGCTGGTAGCCGGAGAAGGGTGTCGGGCAGGCTTGGCGCAGGGCCTGGTAGGCCCGCCATGGATCGCCTTGGCAGGGCGCACGAAAGCGCTGGGTGAGGTTGATCTGGTAGCAGTCACCGGCCTGGATGTAGCGTTGTACCTGGTCGAAAGCTGTTTTGTACTGCTCGGGCTCCAGGTCACCGGCCATCGGCGCGAGTAGGCGGAAGTCGCCGGTGGTGGCGGTGGTGTCCTGGAACAGGCTGATCAGGCGTTCGCGTTTGTCGCCTGCCAGGCTCGGGTGGAACACCAGCTGGCTGGTGCCGAGCAGATGATCGCTGACCAGTGCCCAGTCATACAGGCCCAGTTGTGCGTCTGGCAGGCCGAGGTCGTCCACGGCCAGACTTGGCAGGTGTTCCAGGCGGCGGCCGAAGTCGTAGCTCAGGTAGCCGATCAGGCCGCCGGCGAAGGGTAGTTCTATACCGTTGGGCAAGTCCGCGTGGCCCAGTTGTTCCAGGCCAGCACGCAGGCGCTGGAGGAAGACGCGGCCCTCTTCATCGGGCTGCGCCTGCAGTTGTTGCAGCGGCCATGCGCTGAGCAGGTCGAACCGGCCGCGTTCGGCGCCGGGGCGGGCGCTGTCGAGCAGGATCGCACCGGGGGCCTGGCGCAGGTGGGCGAAATAGGCGGCAGGGTCGGGCTTGTAGGGCAGGGGGTGTAGCGTGCAGGTCGGCATCAGTATGGACGGCGATGTAAAAGCGAGGAGGGCGATTGTAGACCTGTGCAGGAAAAGCGCCTAGCGCTGGGTACGACATTCAACGCTGTGTTTGGCCCATGCGCAGCACAAGGCAGCCCCTGCAGGTCGAGTGAAGCGCTTGAACCCCGTGCAGTGGCAGCCTTGTGCTGTGAATGGGCTGCAAGGCAGCCCCTGTATTTCAGCGGTTAGGCACATGCCCGAACAAACCCTGCGCTACCCGTACCCGCTGCTCGGCGTCTTCGCTCACACCCTCCTTGGCCAGTGCTTCGATGTGTGCCTCGATGGCATGGGTGCGTTGAGTCAGGCCGCAATCGTTGGCAATCTGGATGTTCAGCCCCGGGCGGGCGTTGAGCTCCAGAATCAGCGGGCCTTTCTCCTGGTCAAGCACCATGTCCACACCGATATAGCCCAGGCCACACAGTTCATAGCAGCCAGCGGCCAGTTTCATGAAACCGTCCCAGTTCGGCAGTTGCACGCCGTCCACCGCGTTGGTGGTGTCCGGGTGCTTGCTGATGATGTTGTTCAGCCAGGTGCCGCGCAGGGTCACGCCGGTGGCCAGGTCGACACCCACGCCGATGGCGCCCTGGTGCAGGTTGGCCTTGCCGCCGGACTGGCGAGTCGGCAGGCGCAGCATGGCCATCACCGGGTAGCCCATCAGCACGATGATGCGGATGTCCGGCACGCCTTCGTAACTGATGCTCTTGAATATCTGGTCCGGGGTCACGCGGTACTCGATCAGTGCGCGGTCGCGGTGCCCGCCGAGAGAGTACAGCCCGGTGAGGATGCTGGAAATCTGGTGCTCGATTTCCGCATGGCTGATGATCTTGCCCGACACCGTGCGGTAGCGGTCCTCGAAGCGGTCGGCGATTACCAGGATGCCATCACCGCCGGCGCCTTGCGCCGGCTTGATGACGAAATCGCTGCGCCCGCCAATGATCTGGTCGAGCTTCTCGATCTCTTTTTCGGTCTCGATGATGCCGTACATTTCCGGCACATGGATGCCGGCCGCCAGCGCGCGTTCCTTGGTGATGATCTTGTCGTCGACGATCGGGTACAGGTTGCGCTTGTTGTACTTCAGCACATAGTCCGCGTTACGCCGGTTGATCCCCATGATGCCCCGGGCCTCCAGGGCTTTCCACGTCTTGATCAGGCCAAACATCAGGTGTCAGCCTTATTCAGGAAAGCCTTGAAGCGCACGAGCTCGGTCAGGCGGTAGCCGCGATAACGGCCCATCGCCAGCATGAAGCCCACCAGGATCAGCAGCACTGCCGGGAAGGTGAACACGAAGTACACCAGTTCCGGCACCATCATCAGCAGGTGTGCCAGGGCAGCGGCGAACAGGGTGCCGACGGCCACTTTCATGGCATGTCCACCACCACGCTCCTCCCAGGTGATCGACAGGCGTTCGATGGTCATGGTCAGGATCACCATGGGGAACAGTGCTACCGACAGTCCGCGTTCAAGGCCCAGCTTGTGGCTGAACAGACTGATGGCGGCAATCAGCACCACGACAAAGGTCAATACCACCGACAGGCGTGGCAGCATCTGCAGCTTGAGGTGTTCCAGATACGAGCGCAGCGACAGGCCCAGGGCAGTGATCACCGTGAACAGCACAATACCAAAGCCCAGCTGGGTTTCGCGGAACGCCAGGGCAATCAGCACCGGTGTGAATGTGCCCAGGGTCTGGATACCGATCAGGTTGCGCAGCACCAGGATCACCAGCACGCCGATCGGGATCATGACCATGATCATGAAGGTCTGCTGGGTTTGCAGCGGCAGGCCGTACAGCGAGTATTCGAGGAAGTCGGCGTCAGTGTTCTCGTCGGTCAGCTTGGCCAGGCGGATGGCGTTCATCTCGCTGTTGTTCATGCTGAAGGTGACGTTGGCCTTCTTGCCGCCATCGACGGTGATCAGGTTGTCGTCACCGGTCCACCACAGCAGGCGGTCGCTCGGCAGGCCTTGCTCACCGGTGTCCGGGTTGAAGTACAGCCAGTCGTCACCGTTGAAGCTGCGCAACCACAGCTCCGGGGTTTGCGGGGTGTCGGCCAGCAGGCGGATGGTGTGCACCCGTTCCATTGGCACGTGGGCGATCGACAGCAGCAGGTCGATGACCTCGGCTTTCTTCATCGCCGAAGTGTCGCCGGCCAGCAGTAGCTTGACGTTGTCGTCGTTTAGGTTGTTGACCCGCTTGATGGTCTCGCTGACGAAGGTCTCGACGTCAGCCGAGTGCTGACGTATAGGCGCCATCAGCGCTTCGGCGGCGATCTTTTCGGGGCCTTCGACGGCCAGGCTGTCACGGAAGGTCGGGCCTTTGACCTTGGTCTTCTCGCTGCTGTAGCGCTTGGTCAGTACCAGGCGGTAGTAGAGGGTCTGTTTGCCACTGGCGCGACGTGCCGACCAGGTAACCTTGCGGTTGCCGTCTGCACGGTTGATGCTGACCCCGTAGTTGTTGGAGATGAAGCTCTCGTTGAGGCTGACGTAGTCGCGGTTCAGCGGTGGCACGAACATCTGCACCTTGACCGGATCCTTGCTGTTGGCCACGAACTCGACCTTGGCGTCGATGTTCCACAGGTCGTCGGTTTCATCCTCGGTCACCGGGATGCCGAGCACGAAGATCTGATAAGCCGTGACCGCCACGCCCAATAGCACCAGCACGGTGATCAGGGCTTTCAGATGGAGGGTAAGAGAGCGCATCGGGATTACTCTGCTTTGGGAGCGTCGGTGGCACAGGCAGGTTTGCCGGCCGCGTATTTAAGGCTTGGGTCAACCAGTGCGTCGAAGTGCTTGAGCGCCTCGGAGCCGATCAGCAGCGGGAACTGGAAGGCGCTGCGGTCGGTGAGGTTGACTTCGATGGTGCGTCTGGCCTGGCCCATGCAGATTTCGAGTTCGATGACCGGACGGGCCGTGTAGGCCTTGCCCGATTCGGCATCATAGTCGCCAGCCCGGCGCTTGATCTTGCTGACGCGTGCCAGTGGGCGTTCGATCGGGTGCGAATGGGCCGCATCGATCGCGAGGTAGAAGCGTACCCAGCTTTCGCCATTGCGCTTGAACCGTTTGATGTCGCGGGCGCTGAGCGATGCGGTCTTGGCGCCGGTGTCGAGCTTGGCGGCCACTTCCAGATCCAGGTCGCCCAGATGCGCGTATTCGTTGAGGCCATACACGGTCTTGCCCGCAGCCTGGCCAAGGGCCGGCAGCAGGGTGAGGCATAACAGCAATAAAACGGGTGTAAGTCTCATATTCCTGGCGCGGTGCTTTGCAAGGTTCTAGGCAAGGTTCAGGGCAAGAAGACTGGCAATTACTGCGCAAGCTTCCTCGTTTATCTGTCAACAAGCATGCATGCATGACAGACAGGCTATCCATACCCCATCGGAGGCGCGGCATTCTATCACGCCGACGTCTTGACGCCAGCGGTGCGCGATCTGACAGCGTAGAAGTGGTGATAGTTCGCGATTAGACGATTGTCGACAATATTCATTTTGTCTTTGACTTGGCGGTCTCATTTAGCTAGTTTCTGACGAGTAGTTTTAAAAGGTGTCGACAATATGCAGGACCTTTCCACCCCCGGGCCGGTGCTGGCAGACGAAACGGAAACCCTCTCCGAAAACGTCTTCCGGCGCATCCAGGCGGCCATTGTCAAGGGTGATATCGCCCCCGGTAGCAAAATTTCCGAGCCGGAGTTGGCGCGCACCTATGGCATCAGCCGTGGGCCGCTACGCGAGGCTATCCACCGCCTTGAAGGCCAACGCCTGCTGGTACGCGTGCCGCATGTGGGCGCGCGGGTGGTATCGCTCAATCACGCCGAGCTGATCGAGCTGTACGAAATCCGTGAGTCGCTGGAAGGCATGGCCTGCCGTCTGGCCGCTGAACGCATGAGCCAGGCTGACATCGACGAACTGCGCCGGGTGCTCGACACCCATGAGCGCGACGCAGCGTTCCAGGCGGGCCTGGGCTACTACCAGCAGGAAGGCGACTACGACTTCCATTACCGGATTATTCAGGGTAGCGGCAACCAGACCCTGGTCAAGATGCTCTGCGGCGAACTGTACCAACTGGTGCGCATGTACCGTATCCAGTTCTCCGCCACGCCCAACCGGCCACGCCAGGCCTTTGCCGAGCACCATCGCATTCTTGATGCAATCGCCGACCGCGACGGCGAACTGGCCGAACTGCTGATGCGTCGTCACATCGGCGCGTCCAAGCGCAATATCGAGCGTCACTACCTGGACGCCCACAACAACAGCACACGAGGTGAGAAATGACAGTCAAGAGCACCCCCGGTCAGCGTTTCCGTGACGCCGTTGCCGCTGAACATCCGCTGCAGGTGGTTGGCGCCATCAATGCCAACCATGCCCTGCTGGCCAAGCGTGCCGGCTTCAAGGCCATCTACCTGTCTGGTGGTGGCGTGGCCGCCGGCTCCCTGGGCCTGCCAGACCTGGGCATCACTGGCCTGGACGACGTGCTCACCGACGTGCGCCGTATCACCGACGTGTGCGACCTGCCGCTGCTGGTGGATGTCGACACCGGCTTCGGCGCTTCGGCCTTCAACGTCGCCCGTACCGTGCGTTCGATGAGCAAGTTCGGCGCTGCCGCCATCCACATCGAGGACCAGGTTGGCGCCAAGCGTTGTGGCCACCGTCCCAACAAGGAAATTGTCAGCCAGCAGGAAATGGTCGACCGTATCAAGGCTGCCGTCGATGCCCGCAGCGATGACAGTTTCGTGATCATGGCGCGTACCGACGCGCTGGCCGTCGAAGGCCTGAACGCCGCCCTGGACCGTGCCGAGGCGTGCGTCGAAGCTGGCGCCGACATGATCTTCCCGGAAGCCATCACCGAGCTGCAGATGTACAAGACCTTCGCTGATCGGGTGAAGGCACCTATCCTGGCCAACATCACCGAGTTCGGTGCCACGCCGCTTTATACAACCGAAGAGCTGGCCTCGGTCGACGTGTCGTTGGTGCTGTACCCGCTTTCGGCGTTCCGCGCCATGAACAAGGCGGCTGAGAACGTGTACACCGCGCTGCGCCGTGACGGCACGCAGAAGAACGTGATCGACACCATGCAGACCCGCATGGAGCTCTACGATGCCATTGGTTATCACGCCTTCGAGCAGAGCCTCGATGCACTGTTTGCCCAGAAGAAGGGCTAAGCGCCAACTCCCGAATTAGCCGGAAAGCATCCATAACAAATTCAAGAAAGGAGAAACACCATGGCCGAAGCAAAAGTACTCAGTGGCGCAGGCCTGCGTGGCCAGGTGGCCGGCCAGACTGCACTGTCGACCGTGGGCCAGGCCGGTGCCGGGCTGACCTACCGTGGTTATGATGTGCGTGACCTGGCTGCCGGTGCCGAGTTCGAAGAAGTCGCCTACCTGCTGCTATATGGCGAGCTGCCCACCCAGGCCGAGCTGGCCGACTACAAGCACAAGCTCAAGGGCCTGCGTGACCTGCCGCAAGCCTTGAAGGAAGTGCTTGAGCGCATCCCGCGCGATGCCCACCCGATGGACGTCATGCGTACCGGTTGCTCGGTAATGGGCACCCTCGAGCCAGAACTGACCTTCGAAGCCCAGCGCGACAAGACCGACCGCCTGCTGGCGCTGTTCCCGGCCGTGATGTGCTACTGGTATCGCTTCACCCACCATGGCGTACGCATCGACTGCACCAGTGATGAAGACACCCTGGGTGGCCACTTCCTGCACCTGCTGCACGGCAAGAAGCCGAGCGAGCTGCACGTCAAGGTCATGAACGTGTCGTTGATTCTCTACGCTGAACACGAATTCAACGCCTCGACCTTCACTGCCCGTGTCTGTGCCTCGACCCTGTCTGACTTGTACTCCTGCGTTACCGCAGCCATCGGCTCGCTGCGTGGACCGCTGCACGGCGGTGCCAACGAGGCAGCGATGGAACTGATCGAACGCTTCCAGAGCCCGCAGGAAGCCACCGCCGAGCTGCTGCGCATGCTCGAGCGCAAAGACAAGATCATGGGCTTTGGCCATGCCATCTACAAAGAGTCCGACCCGCGCAACGAGGTGATCAAGGGCTGGTCGAAACAGCTGGCTGACGAAGTGGGTGACAAAGTGCTGTACCCGGTTTCCGAAGCCATCGACAAGACCATGTGGGAGCAGAAGCGCCTGTTCCCCAATGCCGACTTCTACCATGCCTCGGCGTACCACTTCATGGGTATTCCGACCAAGCTGTTCACCCCGATCTTCGTCTGCTCGCGGCTGACCGGCTGGGCGGCGCACGTCTTCGAGCAGCGCGCCAACAACCGCATCATCCGCCCGAGCGCCGAGTATGTCGGCGTCGAGCAGCGCCAGTTCGTGCCGATCGAGCAGCGCTGAATAGCTACAGAGAGGCAGCCCGTTTCCCTTGTGGGAGCGGGCGTGCCCGCGAATGCGCCCAGCCTTGCAACCTCTGTGCACCTGCTGACGCATTCGCGGGCACGCCCGCTCGTACAGGTACGGTGAAACCTTCCGAACCCTGTGACCGAGCCTGATTCCATGATGAACACTGCATACCGCAAGCACCTGCCAGGCACCGACCTGGACTATTTCGATGCCCGCGCGGCGGTCGAGGCGATCAAGCCCGGCGCCTACGACGGCTTGCCTTACACGTCCCGCGTGCTCGCCGAGAACCTGGTGCGCCGCTGCGACCCTGCTACGCTCGATGCCTCGCTGAGCCAGCTGATCGAGCGCAAGCGCGATCTCGACTTCCCGTGGTTCCCGGCACGCGTGGTGTGCCACGACATCCTCGGCCAGACTGCGCTGGTCGACCTTGCCGGCCTGCGTGACGCCATTGCCGACAAAGGCGGCGACCCGGCCCAGGTCAACCCGGTGGTGCCGGTGCAGCTGATCGTCGACCATTCGCTGGCCGTCGAGTGCGGTGGTTACGACCCGCAGGCCTTCGAGAAGAACCGCGCCATCGAAGACCGCCGCAACGAAGACCGCTTCCACTTCATCAACTGGACCAAGAAGGCGTTCAAGAACGTCGACGTGATCCAGCCGGGCAACGGCATCATGCACCAGATCAACCTGGAGAAGATGTCACCGGTGGTCCACAGCGACCACGGCGTCGCCTACCCGGACACCTGCGTCGGCACCGACAGCCACACGCCGCATGTCGATGCGCTGGGTGTGATCGCCATCGGCGTAGGCGGCCTGGAAGCCGAGAACGTGATGCTCGGCCGCGCCTCCTGGATGCGCCTGCCGGAAATCGTCGGCGTCGAGCTGACTGGCAAACTGGCCCCGAACATCACTGCCACCGACCTGGTCTTGGCCCTGACCGAGTTCCTGCGCAAGCAGAAAGTGGTCGGTGCTTACCTGGAGTTCCATGGTGAGGGTGCACGTGCCCTGACCTTGGGCGACCGCGCCACTATTTCCAACATGGCCCCGGAATACGGCGCCACTGCGGCGATGTTCGCCATCGACCAGCAGACCATCGACTATCTGCGCCTGACCGGCCGTGAAGAGCAGCAGGTCAAACTGGTGGAAACCTACGCCAAGGCCACCGGCCTGTGGGCCGACAGCCTGGGCGCTGCCGTCTATGAACGCACCCTCAGCTTCGACCTGTCGAGCGTGGTGCGCAACATGGCCGGCCCGTCCAACCCGCACGCCCGTGTCGCCACCAGCGACCTGGCCGCCAAGGGCATTGCCGGCAACTGGGAAGAGGTGCCGGGGCAAATGCCTGACGGTGCGGTGATCATCGCTGCCATCACCAGTTGCACCAACACCAGCAACCCGCGCAACGTGATTGCTGCAGGCCTGATTGCACGCAATGCCAACAGGTTGGGCCTGGCCCGCAAGCCGTGGGTGAAGTCGTCGCTGGCGCCCGGCTCCAAGGCCGTGCAACTGTATCTGGAAGAAGCCGGCCTGGAGAAAGAGTTGGAGCAACTCGGTTTCGGCATCGTCGCCTTCGCCTGCACCACCTGCAACGGTATGTCCGGTGCCCTGGACCCGGTGATTCAGCAAGAAATCATCGACCGCGACCTGTATGCCACCGCCGTGCTGTCGGGTAACCGAAACTTCGACGGGCGTATCCACCCGTATGCCAAGCAGGCCTTCCTCGCCTCGCCACCGCTGGTGGTGGCCTATGCCATAGCCGGTACCATTCGCTTCGACATCGAGAAGGATGTGCTGGGCGTGGTCGATGGCAAGGAAATCCGCCTGAAGGATATCTGGCCCAGTGATGAAGAGATCGATGCCGTGGTGCGTGCAGCGGTCAAGCCGGAGCAGTTCCGCAAGGTGTACATTCCGATGTTCGCCATCGAGGAAGACCGTGGGCCGAAGGTGGCGCCGCTGTATGATTGGCGCCCGATGAGCACCTACATCCGCCGCCCTCCCTACTGGGAAGGCGCCCTGGCCGGCGAGCGTACGTTGCGTGGCATGCGCCCGCTGGCGGTGTTGCCGGACAACATCACCACCGACCACCTGTCGCCGTCCAACGCCATCATGCTCGACAGTGCCGCCGGTGAATACCTGGCGAAAATGGGCCTGCCGGAAGAGGACTTCAACTCCTACGCTACTCACCGGGGTGACCACCTGACGGCCCAGCGCGCCACCTTCGCCAACCCCAAACTGTTCAACGAAATGGTGCGCAACGACGACGGCAGCGTGAAGCAGGGTTCGCTGGCGCGTATCGAGCCGGAAGGCAAGGTTACCCGCATGTGGGAGGCGATCGAGACTTACATGCAGCGCAAGCAGCCGCTGATCATTGTCGCCGGTGCCGACTACGGCCAGGGTTCGTCCCGTGACTGGGCGGCCAAGGGCGTGCGTCTGGCCGGTGTCGAGGCGATCGTGGCCGAAGGCTTCGAGCGTATTCACCGCACCAACCTGGTAGGCATGGGCGTGCTGCCGCTGGAGTTCAAGCCGGGCACCGACCGCAAGACCCTGGACCTGGATGGCAGCGAAACCTATGACGTGCTGGGTGCGCGTACGCCACGGGCGACCCTGACCCTGGTGGTGACCCGTGCCAATGGCGAGAGCCTGGAAGTACCGGTGACCTGCCGTCTGGACACCGCCGAGGAAGTGTCGATTTACGAAGCGGGCGGGGTGCTGCAGCGCTTTGCCCAGGACTTCCTCGAAGCGACCGCCTGAGCATGAATCGGGGGCCGCTTTGCGGCCCTTTCGCGACACAAGGCCGCTCCCTCAGCGGGCGGCGCAGTACCTGTGGGAGCGGCCTTGTGTCGCGAAAGGGCTGCAAGGCAGCCCCAGGGTATTTCACCGGACTATCAGGATGCCCAAGAAAATGGCACATGTACCCCAGATCAAAATCCCCGCCACCTACATCCGCGGCGGCACCAGCAAAGGCGTGTTCTTCCGCCTGCAAGACCTGCCTGAGCAGGCGCAAATTCCAGGTCCTGCCCGCGATGCGCTGCTGCTGCGGGTAATCGGTAGCCCCGACCCTTACGGCAAGCAGATTGACGGCATGGGCGGCGCCACGTCGAGCACCAGCAAGACCGTGATCCTGTCGCAAAGCATCAAACCCGAACACGATGTCGACTACCTGTTCGGCCAGGTCAGCATCGACAAGGCCTTCGTCGACTGGAGTGGCAACTGCGGCAACTTGTCCGCTGCGGTCGGTTCGTTTGCCATCAGCAGTGGCCTGGTCGACCCGGCGCGTGTTCCGCGCAACGGTATCGCCACGGTGCGTATCTGGCAGGCAAATATCGGCAAGACCATCATCGCCCACGTCCCGATCACTGAAGGTGAAGTGCAGGAAACCGGCGACTTCGAGCTGGACGGGGTCACCTTCCCGGCGGCCGAGGTGCAGTTGGAGTTTCTCGACCCTGCAGCCGATGAAGGCGGCGCTGGCGGTGCCATGTTCCCAACCGGCAAGCTGGTCGATGACCTGGAAGTGCCGGGGGTCGGCACGTTCAAGGCAACCTTGATCAATGCCGGTATCCCGACCATTTTTGTCAATGCTGCCGATATCGGCTACACCGGTAGCGAACTACAGGACGCCATCAACGGCGACCCGCAAGCGCTGCTGCGCTTCGAGACCATTCGCGCCTATGGCGCCGTGCGCATGGGGCTTATCGACAACGTCGACCAGGCTGCCGGGCGTCAGCACACGCCGAAAGTGGCGTTCGTCGCACCGCCGAGCACCTACACTGCGTCCAGTGGCAAGGCGGTGCAGGGCGGTGATATCGACCTGCTGGTGCGGGCCTTGTCGATGGGCAAGCTACACCATGCCATGATGGGTACGGCTGCGGTGGCAATTGGCACTGCGGCGGCCATTCCGGGCACGCTGGTCAACCTCGCCGCTGGCGGGGGCGAGCGCAGCGCTGTGCGTTTCGGTCATCCTTCGGGCACCCTGCGGGTCGGGGCCGAGGCGCGCCAGGTGAATGGTGAGTGGACGGTAACCAAGGCAATCATGAGCCGCAGTGCTCGAGTGCTGATGGAGGGCTGGGTTCGCGTGCCTGGCGACAGCTTCTAACGCACCACCGGCGCTCGGCTTTAGTTCGTTGGGGCCGCTTGGCGGCCCTTCGCGGGCTTGCCCGCTCCCGCAGGGTAACCACAGGTTCTGAATGCTGTGGTCAACCTGTGGGAGCGGGCAAGCCCGCGAAGGGCTGCACGGCAGCCCCGGCAATTCTGAAGGGAGCTGGATATGAGCGCCAACGTAGACCTCAACGACCGCCCGGACTACGACCGGGTACTACAAACCCTGGCCGATTACGCCCTCGGTTATCGGGTCGAATCCCGCGAGGCCCTGGACACCGCGCGCAACTGCCTGATGGACACCCTAGGTTGCGGCCTTCTCGCCTTGCGCTTCCCTGAGTGCACCAAGCTCCTTGGCCCTCAGGTAGAAGGCACGCTGGTCCCAAATGGTGCTCGCGTCCCCGGCACCTCCTATCGCCTCGATCCGGTCAAGGCTGCCTGGGACATTGGCTGCACGGTGCGCTGGCTGGACTACAACGATACCTGGCTGGCCGCCGAATGGGCTCATCCCTCGGACAACCTTGGCGGCATCCTGGCAGTGGCTGATCACCTGTCACAGAAGCGTCTTGCCGCGGGTGAAAAGCCACTGCCGATGCGTGATGTGCTCGAGGCCATGGTCATGGCGCATGAAATCCAGGGGGTGCTGGCGCTGGAAAACGCCTTCAACCGCGTCGGCCTCGATCATGTGATTCTGGTGAAGGTCGCCTCGACCGCCGTGTGCGCCAGGTTGATGGGGGCCAATCGTGAGCAGATGCTCTCGGCCTTGTCCCACGCCTTCGTAGACGGCCAGGCCCTTCGTACCTATCGCCACGCGCCCAACGCCGGTTCGCGCAAGTCCTGGGCCGCGGGTGACGCCTCCAGCCGAGGAGTGCAACTGGCTGACATCGCCTTGCGTGGGGAAATGGGCGTGCCGGGCGTGCTCACGGCTTCGCAGTGGGGGTTCTACGATGTTTCGTTCAGCCATACCAACAAAGACCTGGCACTCAAGCCCGCGGGGCAGTACGAGCTGCGTCTGCCCCAGGTGTTGGGCAGCTATGTGATGGAAAACGTGCTGTTCAAGGTCAGTTTTCCTGCCGAGTTCCACGCCCAGACCGCCTGTGAGGCAGCAGTAACCCTGCATCCACTTGTGCGTAACCGTCTGCATGAAGTCGACCGCATCGTCATCACCACCCAGGAATCAGCGATCCGCATCATCTCCAAGAGCGGCCCGCTGGCCAATGCCGCCGACCGTGACCACTGTCTGCAGTACATGGTGGCCGTGCCGCTGATCTTTGGCCATCTGGTGGCCGAACATTATGAGGACGCCTTCCATGCCAACCACCCAAGTATCGACCGCCTGCGCGAGAAGATGGAGGTGGTGGAAGACCCGCGCTTCAGTCGCGAGTACCTGGAGCCGGACAAGCGTTCGATCGCCAACGCGCTGCAGGTGTTCTTCAAGGATGGCAGCAGCACCGAGCAAGTGGTGGTGGAATACCCGATCGGGCATCGTCGGCGGCGCGGGGAAGGTATACCGTTGCTGGAGGCCAAGTTCAGGGCCAACCTGGCGACCCGCTTTGCCCGGCAGCGGTGTCAGCAGATTTTCGAACTGTGCAAGGACCAGCAGAAGCTGGAAGGCATGGCGGTGCACAGGTTCGTGGATTTGTTTGTGATATGAGCTTGCCTGCGCATAAAACAACAAAGCCCCGGCATCGCTGCCGGGGCTTTGCTTACAACCTGTAACTCAGCTTACGCCTGGACCACCGGGATCTTGGCGTTGGCTGCCGCTTCGCGGAACTCGGCGATCTGGTCGAAGCTCAGGTAGCGGTAAACGTCGGCAGCCATGCTGTCGATGTCTTTCGCATACTGCATGTACTCTTCGACGGTCGGCAGTTTGCCGATGATCGAAGCGACAGCGGCCAGCTCGGCCGATGCCAGGTACACGTTGGTCGCGTCGCCCAGACGGTTCGGGAAGTTACGGGTCGAGGTGGAGACCACGGTCGAGCCGGTCTGCACACGTGCCTGGTTACCCATGCACAGCGAGCAGCCTGGCATTTCCATGCGAGCACCGGCCTTGCCGTAGATGCCGTAGTAGCCTTCTTCGGTCAGCTGGTGAGCGTCCATCTTGGTTGGCGGAGCCAGCCACAGACGGGTCGGAATGCCACCCTTGACCTTCTCCAGCAGCTTGCCGGCAGCGCGGAAGTGACCGATGTTGGTCATGCACGAACCGATGAACACTTCGTCGATCTTCTCGCCTTGTACCGAGGACAGCAGGCGGGCATCGTCCGGGTCGTTCGGCGCGCAGAGCACAGGCTCTTTGACGTCGGCCAGGTCGATTTCGATGATTTCGGCGTATTCGGCATCGGCGTCGGCCGACAGCAGCTCAGGCTTGGCCAGCCAGGCTTCCATGGCCTGGGCGCGGCGCTCCAGGGTGCGGGCATCGCCGTAGCCTTCGCCGATCATCCAGCGCAGCAGGGTGATGTTGGACTGCAGGTACTCGGCGATGGCCTTTTCCGGCAGCTTGATGGTGCAACCGGCAGCGGAACGCTCGGCCGAGGCGTCGGACAGCTCGAAGGCTTGCTCGACGGTCAGTTCGTCCAGGCCTTCGATTTCCAGGATGCGGCCGGAGAAGGCGTTTTTCTTGCCTTTCTTCTCGACGGTCAGCAGGCCCTGCTGAATGGCGTAGTAAGGGATGGCATGAACCAGGTCGCGCAGGGTGATGCCTGGCTGCAGTTTGCCCTTGAAGCGCACCAGGATCGATTCTGGCATGTCCAGCGGCATGACGCCGGTGGCGGCAGCGAAGGCCACCAGGCCGGAACCGGCCGGGAACGAGATGCCGATCGGGAAGCGGGTGTGCGAGTCGCCACCGGTACCCACGGTGTCAGGCATCAGCATGCGGTTCAGCCAGCTGTGGATGATGCCGTCGCCCGGGCGCAGCGACACGCCGCCACGGGTGCGGATGAAGTCTGGCAGGGTGTGGTGGGTGGTGACGTCGATCGGCTTCGGATAGGCCGCGGTGTGGCAGAACGACTGCATGACCAGGTCAGCAGAGAAGCCCAGGCATGCCAGGTCCTTCAGCTCGTCGCGCGTCATCGGGCCAGTGGTGTCCTGGGAGCCGACGGTGGTCATTTTGGGCTCGCAGTAAGCGCCTGGGCGCACGCCCTGGCCTTCTGGCAGGCCACAGGCACGGCCGACCATTTTCTGCGCCAGGGTGAAGCCCTTGCCGGAATCGGCAGGCTGCTCTGGTTTCTTGAACAGGTCGGAGGCACCCAGGCCCAGCTCGGCGCGGGCTTTTTCGGTCAGGCCACGGCCGACGATCAGCGGGATACGGCCGCCAGCGCGGACTTCATCCAGCAGCACTTCGGTTTTCAGCGCGAAGGTGGTGACCAGTTCGTCGCTGTCGTGACGGCGTACTTCACCTTTGTATGGGTAAACGTCGATGACGTCGCCCATGCCCAGGTTGGTGCAGTCGAATTCGATCGGCAGGGCGCCGGCGTCTTCCATGGTGTTGTAGAAGATCGGGGCGATCTTGGTGCCGAAGCAGAAGCCACCGGCGCGCTTGTTCGGCACGTACGGGATGTCGTCGCCGAAGAACCACAGTACCGAGTTGGTAGCGGATTTACGCGAGGAGCCAGTACCGACCACGTCGCCGACATAGGCAACCGGGAAGCCCTTGGCCTTGACGGCTTCGATCTGGGCCAGCGGGCCGACCGAACCAGGCTGCTGCGGTTCGATGCCGTCGCGGGCCATTTTCAGCATGGCCAGGGCGTGCAGCGGAATGTCAGGGCGCGACCAGGCGTCCGGGGCAGGCGACAGGTCGTCGGTGTTGGTTTCGCCAGGCACCTTGAACACGGTCAGGGTGTACTTGTCGGCGATGGCCGGACGCGAGGTGAACCACTCGCCGGCAGCCCAGGATTCCAGGACGGCCTTGGCGTGAGCGTTACCGGCCTTGGCTTTTTCGGCCACGTCGTGGAAAGCATCGAACATCAGCAGGGTGTGCTTGAGCTGTTCGGCCGCGACGGCGCCCAGTTCGGCGTCATCCAGCAGTGCGACCAGCGTTTCGATGTTGTAGCCGCCCTGCATGGTGCCCAGCAGTTCGGTGGCGTGCTTGCGGTCGATCAGTGGCGACGTGGCTTCGCCCTTGGCGACAGCGGAGAGGAAAGCGGCCTTGACGTAGGCAGCTTCGTCGACCCCTGGCGGTACGCGGTTGGTGATCAGGTCTACGAGGAAGGCTTCTTCGCCGGCCGGCGGGTTTTTCAGCAGCTCGACCAGGCCTGCAGTTTGTTCGGCGTTCAGCGGCTGGGGAACGATACCCAGGGCGGCGCGCTCTTCGATGTGTTTGCGGTAGGCTTCAAGCACAGTTATTTCCCTCATCAGTGGTCCCTAAAGGGGGTCCGGGACGCTTATCCAGCATTCAATGCACCCATGCGCTGCCGCGGCTTTGTGGGCCGCCCAGCCAGGGTCGCAAAGAATCCTTACAGAAGCTGCTTTCAAAGTTTTACGCCTGCAGAACGGGGGCTGATGAGGGCTGGCGCGGGCATGCGAGGGATGCATGGCCCGGGCCAACGCCGTTCTACCGGATCAACTGTGCTCGTGACGCTTTGAAAACAGCTTCCAACGGACATTGTTGCCTTTGAAAAGGCCGGGTGATTCTACGGTAAAAAAAGCCCGAAGGTAAGGCGGTGTACATGACTTTAACGAGTGACCCCGGTTAGACAAAGGGCTAACATGGGCCTGTATTCCATCGCCAAGCTGTTGTTTTTCATGTCCAACAAGTCCATCAAAACCCCTTGCGTCGGCCTGTGCTCCACGGTGTACGGGGACACGGTGTGCCGTGGTTGCAAGCGTTTTCACCACGAAGTGATCAACTGGAACGGTTACGACGACTCGCAAAAGCGCGCCGTGTGGTTGCGCCTTGAGCAGCTGCTGGTGCAGGTGATGATGGCCAAGCTTGAGGTGTTCGACAAAGGCCTGCTGCGCCAGCAACTGGAGCAGCGCTCCATCCGCTTTGTCGAGCAGCAGTCGGAATATTGCTGGGCTTACCAGCTGATTGCCCGCGGGGCGCGGATGATCCGTGACCTGGAGGCCTATGGCATGGCGTTGCTGCCGGAGTTCCGTGACTGGGAACTGCCCCAATTGCGCGATGCGATCGATCGCGAGTTCTTCCTGCTTTCAGAGGCGCACTACCAGCGCTACATCGCCCCCAGCTTCCTGCGCGATGCCATGGGCAGCGCGCAGGGCCAGTGAGCCGGGCGAATCAGTCGCCGGTGTATTCGCAACCGCTGGTGCAGGTTTCGTGGATGCGAACCTTGGACAGTTCTGGCATCAGCGGCTTGACCTGGTCCCAGATCCACTTGGCGATCACTTCGCTGGTGGGGTTTTCCAGGCCGGGGATGTCGTTCAGGTAGTTGTGGTCCAGCTGATCATAGATCGGCTTGAAGATCGCCTTGACCTCGGCGAAGTCGCGGATCCAGCCCGTGTGCGGGTCGAGCGGGCCGGTCAGGTGCAGGCCTACCTTGAACGAGTGGCCATGCAAACGGCCGCATTTGTGCCCTTCAGGGACGTGGGGCAGGCGGTGGGCCGATTCGAATGTGAATTCCTTGAAAATTTCCACTGGTGGACCTGTATAAGCTGGTGGGATAAGGGCTTGGGCAGAAACTGGTGTTTCAGTGGACTGCTCAATGTACTGATTGGTCGTCGCTGGCGCCAGGCAACCGAATTGCGCGTATCTTAACCTGTTTTGTAAACGTGCCCTCACGGATTCCGCGATAGGCGGTGTCCCGGTCTATCCTCGCCAAGTGCAGCAACATGTCGAGGCGCAGGAAGCGGTCGAGGTGCTCTGCATGTCGCATGGGCTTCTCTTATATGGCCGGTCAGGCCTTGAGCGGTTCACTGCCGGCCAGGTACAGCTGCAGGCTGGACTTGCGTGCCATGAAGAACGAGACGTTGGCGGTGATAGCTGCGGGTACAGATTCGACTCGTCTGCTCGTCCCGCCTCTCCTGGGTGCGGAGAATAATGCTGCAGTGGTACATTTCCTGATCGTCAAAAGGACTGAGAAATGACCCAAGAAGAACAGGAGATTTCTAGCCGCGCTCTGCAGTTCGCAAAAGAGAATCGTACACGCATCGCTCGTGAACTGACTTGCATTGAAACCTATCCGGCGGATGAATACCCGGTGTCAGTTTTTATGGCAGGATCTCCTGGCGCTGGGAAAACCGAGGTTTCAAGAGCTTTTATCGGTCACATGCAGTCCACAGGATCTAGTGCGCTACGTATCGATCCTGACGATTTCAGGGGGTATTTTCCCGACTACAACGGGAAAAATTCCAGCCTTTTCCAGCGTGGGGTAACCACGGTTGTGGAGAGAACCCTGGATCTGGTGTACAAGCAGCGGCAGTCTTTTCTCTTGGATGGCACCCTCGCCAACCTTGATGTCGGAAGAAGAAACATCGCTCGCGCGCTTGAAAAAGTGAACAGGTCGGCCCAGGTCATCTACGTGTACCAGCGACCTGAGCTGGCTTGGGAGTTTGTTCTGGCGAGAGAGAAGAAGGACGGAAGGAACATCCCGTGCTCGGAATTTGTAAGACAGTTTTACGCGGCCAAGGTGTCGGTATGTGCACTGAAACGTGAATTTGATGGCAGGCTGCAGGTAGATGTGATCATCAAGGATAACGATGGCAGCAACAGTGACATCGGTATCGACCTTTCAGCTGACGAAATTGACGCATTTGTCAACCAGCCCTATGATCACCATGAGCTTGAGCGTGTTTTGAACGGAGAGTCCCAATGAAAGGCGAAAAGGTAGCAGGCGTGTCGACTAAGCCCCACGAGGCATCGACTATGTCTGAGTTTTTCCGCCACGGGTCCGTGGAGGAGAGGCTATCTGTGTATCGAATGGCTGCAACGGCTGCCATCGACGAGCAGAAGGATGTGATTCGCTCAGCAAAGTCTGGGGAATTCAGTATGGCCAAATGCAAAATGTGAGCGTTCACTCCGCCTAGTAATTCCAAGCCCAGCCCCGTGCTGGGCTTTTTGCATCTGCGGTCTGCCGTGCTGCAAGCTTTCCAATCAACGATAGGCTTGTGACATGGCGCTACAAGGCTTGCAGGCGTTCATGCAGCCGCCCGGTGGCGGTCAGTTCCAGAAGTTCATCCCCCAGGCGCTGGCTTTCGGCAATGGCCTTGTACCAATAGCGCTTGCGCCCTGGCGCATCGCCCATGAAGCGCTTGAAGTCGTTGCGGTCGGGCAGCTTGCCGTAGGGCAGGGCGGCCAGGTATTGCGGCGAAGGCGTCATCAGCAGCACGTTTTGCAGGCGGGTGGCATCGCCCTTGCGCCAGGGCAGGGCCTTGTCGAACCAGCCGGGTACGACCTTGTCGGTGAAGTGCGGGTACAGCACCAGGTCGTCACCGCGATAGGGCAGGTCGAGGTGGTAGTCGAGCAGGCCGCCGTCGCGGTAGGTGCCGGCGCCGGCACCGGGGATGTCTTTTACGCCCTGCATGACCATCGGTATCGACCCGGAAGCGAGCAGGGCATGGCGCAGGTTGGCCAGGTCCAGCGGCAGGTAGCGTGAGGGGAAGTCGGTCAGGGTGTCGAGCGGAGGGGCGGCGCGCCCATCGTGCAGAATGATGCGCTCGAAGTGGCGGGCCAGGCGCGAACGGCCCAGAAGGTTGCTGGCAACCACCGAGCCCAGGCCCAGCCCCAGGCGGCCGCGATGGTCGTGAGCGAGCTGGCCATGGCTTTTCACCACCAGGATGTTCAGGCGGTAGTGCGGGTTGGCCAGCAGTTGGCCGTCGCGGCCTTCCAGCAGGTCATCGAGCATGCGTTGGCAGCTGCGGCTGATTTCGGCCGGAGTGACGCCCTTGGCAAAATCTTGCTCGGTGTACAGCTCGCCCAGGCGGCGGATGCCGGCGACCGGGTCGTCGAGGCAGGCGCTGGCGAAGCGCCAGGCACCGATCGATGCGCCGATCAGGGCACGCTGACGGGGTGCCGAGGGTAGCCACTCGCCGAACAGCGCCAGGTCAAGGCCCTGGATGCCCAGCGGCTTCGGCCCACCCGCCGCGCCCGGCAATACCCCGACATCGGCCGCCTGCAGGCCGCGCTCGCGGATGTGTCGCAAGGCACGCTGGCCGGCCTTGAAGGTGAGGGCGGGGTATTTGATGTGGATGGCGCTCATGGCGGGTCTCTTGGGCATAGGAGCAGCCTTGTGCTGCGAGGGGCCGTTACAGATAACATAACTGCATGTGCCTGTATTGGCCCTTCGCAGCACAAGGCCGCCCCTTGCACGGGGGGCGAGTCTGGTTGGCATCGTAACTGCGCTATCATGCCGCCAGTTGCTTTCAGGTTGAATTAAGGACCGGTGGTTAATCTTAACCCCGTAGACAACTTGCACAGTTCTCAGGAGAAAAGAACGATGAAAACCATGACTGCCCTGATCACCGCCGCTGCCCTTGCCCTGGGCGCCAATGCTGCCTTCGCCAAGGACGTTCAGCCTGACGAAGTGGTCAAACTGGTCAACGCCAAGACCATCAAGTCGCTGGACGAGCTCAAGGCCGCTGCCGTGGCCAAGCACCCAGGCGCCACCGTCACTGACTCGGAACTTGAAGACGAGTACGGCCGTTACATCTACAAGGTCGAGCTGCGTGATGCGCAGAACGTCGAATGGGACGTCGACATGGATGCCAAGACCGGTGAGGTGCTCAAGGACGAACGAGACAGCTGATGATCCATGTATCCCGGCCGGCACGTTACCTGGCACTCTCGCTGCTGGCCGTCTGCTCCTTGGCTGTGGCCCGCGACCTGGACCAGGATGAAGCCCTGAAGCTCCGTCAGAAGGGCGTCATTCTGCCGCTCGAACAGCTGCTCGAGACCGCCCTGGGGCGTCACCCCGGGGCGCGTCTGCTGGAAGCCGAGCTGGAAGAAGACGATGATCGCTACGAATATGAAGTCGAGTTGCTGACGACTGAAGGTGTGGTGCGCGAGATCAAGCTCGATGCCAGCACCGGCGCCCTGCTCAAAGACGAGGAAGATGACTGAATGCGCCTGTTGCTTGTCGAGGACAACGTACCGTTGGCCGATGAACTGACCGCCGGCCTGCAGCGCCAGGGCTATGCCGTGGACTGGCTGGCTGATGGCCGTGACGCGGTTTACCAGGGGCAAAGCGAGCCTTACGACCTGATCATCCTGGACCTCGGCCTGCCTGGCTTGCCCGGCCTGGACGTGCTGGCCCAGTGGCGTGCCGCCGGCCTGGCCACACCGGTATTGATCCTCACCGCCCGCGGCTCCTGGGCCGAGCGCATCGAAGGGCTGAAGGCCGGGGCTGACGATTATCTGAGCAAGCCCTTCCACCCCGAAGAGCTGCAACTGCGCATCCAGGCCTTGTTGCGCCGCGCCCGTGGCCTGGCCAACCAGCCTAAGCTTGAAGCGGCCGGCCTGCACCTTGACGAAAGCCGTCAGTGCGTGAGCCGCGACGGGGTGGATGTGCAACTGACCGCCGCCGAGTTCCGCCTGCTGCGCTACTTCATGCTGCACCCGCAGCAGATCCTGTCCAAAAGCCACCTGGCCGAGCACCTCTACGACGGTGAAACCGAGCGCGACTCGAACGTGCTCGAGGTCCACGTCAACCATTTGCGCCGCAAGCTGGGCCGCAGTGTGATCGAAACCCGTCGCGGGCAAGGCTACATCTATGCCGGGAGCGGCGAGTGAAGTCGATCCAGGCGCGCCTGAGCCTGGGCCTGGTGGCGGTACTGGTGGTAGTCGGCGTGGTGCTGGCGCAACTGACGCTGTGGCTGTTCGAGGCCGGCCTGCAACGTTATCTGGAAAACGGCCTGCGCAAGGAAAGCGAGAACCTTCTGGTGGCATTGGTGCGTGGGCCTTCCGGCCTGCAGCTGGATGAGCGGCGCATCTCGGCTGCCTATCAGCGGCCGTTCTCCGGTTACTACTTCCGCATCGATTTCGACCAGGGTACCTGGAGGTCTCGTTCGCTGTGGGACCTGGACATGCCCAAGCCCGCAGCGCCCGGGCTTTCCGATAGCCATGAACTCGGCCCGGAAGGCCAGCAACTGCTGGCCCTGCGTGCCGACTACCGGCGCCTGGGCCAGGACATTTCGATCAGTGTGGCTCAGGACTATTCACCGGTGCGCGAGGGTTTCCGACGCTTGCAGCAGATCGGCCTGGGCATGGGCCTGGTGGCGCTGATCCTGATTCTGGTGCTGCAGCGCATCACAGTTACCCGCTCGTTGCGGCCGCTGGAGCGGGCACGCCAGCAGATCGCCCAACTGCAGCAGGGGCAGCGCTCGCAGCTGGATGCCGAGGTGCCCAGCGAGTTGGTGCCGCTGGTGGGGCAGATCAACCACTTGCTTAGCCATACCGAAGACAGCCTGCGCCGCTCACGCAACGCCCTTGGTAACCTCGGCCATGCGCTGAAGACGCCGCTGGCGGTGCTGCTGAGCCTGGCTTCCAGTGAACGCCTGCAGGGGCTGCCGGAGGTACGCGCGCAAATGCGCGAGCAGTTGCAGCAGATTCAGGAACGCCTGGCGCGTGAGCTGAACCGTGCACGCCTGGCAGGGGATGCGCTGCCGGGCGCGCAGTTCGATTGTGATGCCGAACTGCCGGGGTTGCTCGGGACCTTGGGCATGATTCATGGCGAGGGCGTGCTGTTGGCAAGTGATGTGCCGCCCGGGCTGTTGTTGCCATGGGACCGCGAGGACGTTCTGGAACTGTTGGGTAATCTGCTGGACAACGCCTGCAAGTGGGCTGACAGCGAGGTGCGCGTGGGTATCGCGTCGAACGCCGAGGGCTACCGGCTGTGGGTCGATGACGATGGCCCGGGTATTGCGCAAGACCAGCGGCAGCAGGTGCTTGAGCGAGGTTCACGGCTGGACGAGCAGGTGACTGGGCATGGGCTGGGGTTGGGTATCGTGCGCGATATCGTTGATGCCTGGGAAGGGCGCCTGGCCTTGCTGGAAAGCCCGCTGGGCGGCCTGCGGGTGAGCATCGACCTGCCGCGCAAGGCTCGTTAATGCCGGGGCCGCTGTGCGGCCCATCGCGACACAAGGCCGCTCCCACAGGTCTACGCAATCCCCTTTGGCCCTATCAGTACTACAAAAAAATTGCAGTACAGCCGCAGTTTTTTGAATTAGCCCAAATTCCCCCCACCCGGCAAAATCCTCCCCACGAAACCCTGCGGTTTCCATCTCTCCACGGACGGAGCCCCTTGTGATATTGCATGCGCAATACGAGGCCCAGGCCAACTCGGCTGGGCTTTCTTTTTGAACAGAAAAACCAAAGATCCCGATTGCCCAAATGTCTGCCTCGCGTTCCGAAAGTCGTCTGCAGCGGCTGTTGCCGGCCCCCCTCAACATCCCCCCAAAAGAATGGTTGCGTGCCGGTATCGGTGCGCTGCTTGGCCTGTTCCTCGCGGGCTGGCTGACCAGCCTGGCCTATGGCCCCAGCATCGCCCTGCACTTGCTCGGCCCGCTGGCTGCCTCGGCAGTACTGGTGTTTGCCGTGCATTCCGGCCCCTTGGCCCAACCTTGGCCGGTGTTGGGCAGCTACGCCCTGGCGGGTGCAGTGGGGCTGGCCATGCGCGAAGGCTTCGGCCCCGAGCTGTGGGTGGCTGCTGCGGCGCTCGGTATCTCGATCCTGGTCATGTGCCTGTTGCGCTGCCTGCACCCGCCGGGTGGTGGTGTGGCAGTGAGTGCGGTGCTGGCCGACCCGGGGTTGACCGCCATGGGCGATCACCTGCTGGAGCCGGTGCTGCTCAATGCGCTGATCCTGGTGACCGTGGCAATCGCCTACAACCGTTTGACGGGTGTGCGCTACCCGAAAGGCGCGGTGCCACGCAAAGACCTGCACCACACCCATGACCCGCTGCCCGGCGAGCGGGTCGGCATCCGCAGTGAAGACCTGGACCAGGCCCTGGAAGAGCTGGGCGAGTTCGTCGACGTCACCCGTGACGAGCTGGAGCGCATCATCCTCGCCACCGAGCAGCACGCCCTGCAGCGAAGCCTTGGTGGTATCACCGCGGCCTCGGTGATGTCCCGCGATGTGCAGTTCGCCACGCCTGATACCACGCTGGAGCAGGCCTGGAAAATGCTCGCCAGCCATCACCTGAAGACCCTGCCTGTCCTGCAGCACGGCAAGCTTGTGGGCATCGTCAGCCTCGGCGACCTGATTGGCCCGGCGATGCAGCGTGGGCGTTTCAGCTGGCGCGGCCTGTTCGGCCGCAAGGCGGTGCGCATGGCGCAAGTCATGAGTACGCGGGTTGTCAGTGTCAGCAGCCAGCACCCGCTGGAACGCCTGCTGCCCTTGTTGTGCGAACAAGGCCTGCACTGCTTGCCGGTGCTTGATGCTGACAAGCTGGTGGGGGTGATCACCCAGACCGACCTGATCGCCGGCCTCAAGCGCCAGTTGCTCAGCAAGATCGAGGCATCAGATAACCGGGTCCCAGCGTTGTGACCAGTCGCTGGCGCCGGTAGCTACCAGTCGGCGCAGGATGGCGAAGGCCTGTTGCAGGGCTTCGCTGTCGCGTTTGCGTGGGTACACCAGGAAGGTCGGGTAGGTGAACTCCGGTGCCTGTGGCACCCGCTCGAACACGCCGCTGTCCAGATAGGCTTGCACCACCCGCGTGCGGAAGTAGCCACTGCCACCTTGGTCGAGTATGAACTGCAGGGCCAAGGGGCCAAGGTTGAAGCTTAGCGCCGGGCGCGCACAGTCGGGCAGGGCCGCATCATGCTGGCGGCGGAAGGCCTCGCCCCAGTCGATGTAGATGTATGGTTCGGGCCGGTCGACCCGGCGCACGCGAATCAGCTTCTCTTCCATCAACTGCTCCACCTGCAGGCCTGGGCCGTAGGTCGGCTGGTAGACCAGCGCGGCGTCCAGCAAGCCCATTTCGACCTTGCGCAGGAGCGACTCTCCATCGCTGACCTCGCTGCGGATGGCATGGCTGGGCAGTTCGCGGTGCAGGGCACTTACCCAGTCGAGCATCATCGGGTTGCCCAGGCTCACCTCGCCGCCGACATGCAGCACCTGCTGGCAACCTTCAGGCAGCGGCAGGTCGCGGCGCGCGGCCTCCCAGGTTTGCACCAACTGGTTGGCATAACTGACGAACGCTTCGCCATCGCTGGTCAGGCTGGCGCCGCTGCGGCTACGCACGAACAGCTGGCAACCCAGTTGCTGCTCCAGGCGCTGCACGCGCGCGGTGATCGCGGTTTGTGACACGAACAGGCGTTCGGCTGCGGCGACCAGGCTGCCGCAACGCACAATTTCCAGGAAGGTACGGGCCTGATCGATGTCCATGGGCTGCTCGGTGTTTGTGGGGGGGCCTATTCTAGAGGCTTTGCACCGTTATGGGGCGTTATTGCGTTGTCTGCAAATTTGCAGGTCGGTTGTGACTTTAGTCCCATGGCAGGGTGGGTGTAGCGGTCCATACTCAAGTTTCGCCCTTCAATAACAACAAGTACCGGGTTTCTGACGATATGAGCTACCAGCACAGCTACGCCCATTCCATTTCCGACCCTGCCGCTTTCTGGGCGGAACAGGCCGCACACCTGGCCTGGCACCGCAAGCCTGCCCTTACCCTGCAAGACAACGCTGACGGGACCCACCGCTGGTTCGCTGATGGCCGTCTCAACAGCTGTTACCTGGCCCTCGATCACCAGATCGAGCAGGGCCGGGGCGAGCAGTTGGCTTTGATCTACGATTCGCCAGTGACCGGCGTGCAGCAGACTTACACCTACAACCAGTTACGTGATGAGGTCGCGCGCCTGGCCGGTTTGCTGCGCCAGTTGGGGGTGAACAAGGGCGATGGGGTGATCATCTACATGCCCATGGTGCCGCAAGCGGCCATGGCGATGCTGGCCTGCGCGCGGATCGGCGCGGTGCATTCGGTCGTGTTCGGTGGTTTCGCCGCCAACGAGTTGGCCCTGCGCATCGATGACGCCCGGCCCAGTTTGTTGCTGACGGCATCGTGCGGGCTGGAGTTCGACCGGATCATTGCATACAAGCCGCTGGTTGACCGCGCCTTGCAACTGGCCCGGCACCAGCCGCGCAATGTGCTGGTGCTGCAGCGGCCGCAAGCGCACGCTGAACTGCTGCCAGGCCGCGACCTGGACTGGCAGGCGGCCTTGGCCGGTGCCGAGCCGGTGGCGCCTGTGGAGCTGGATGCCGGCGACCCGCTATACATCATGTACACCTCAGGTACCACCGGTAAGCCCAAGGGTATCGTCCGGGAAAACGGCGGCAATGCCGTGGCGCTGTGTTATGCCATGCGCCATATCTATGGCATGCAGGCCGGCGATGTGTGGTGGGGCATTTCCGACGTCGGTTGGGTGGTCGGCCATTCACTGATCGTCTATGGGCCGTTGATGAGCGGCTGTACCACGGTGTTCTACGAAGGCAAGCCGATCCGCACCCCGGATGCTTCGGCCTATTGGCGAGTGGTGGAGCAGTATCAGGTCAACGCGCTGTTCTGTGCACCGACGGCCATGCGCGCCATCCGCAAGGAAGACCCGGAGGGCGAACTGATCCGCAAGCATGACCTCAGCTCGCTGCGGCAACTGTTTCTGGCGGGGGAAAAGCTGGATTCCAGCACCCATGAATGGCTGGAGCGGGTGAGTGGCAAACCGGTGCACGACCACTGGTGGCAGACCGAGACCGGCTGGCCGGTCACCGCGCCTTGCGTCGGGCTGGAGGGCAGTGCGGCGAAGCCAGGGTCGAGCAACCGGGCGGTGCCGGGTTACAACGTTCGCGTGCTGGATGACGAAGGCCACTTGCTCGGGGCCAACCATCAGGGTTCGATCGTGATTGCCCTGCCATTGCCACCCGGTTGCAGTCAGACGCTGTGGGGGGATCACGAGCGCTACCTGCAGGCCTATCTGCGCACGTATCCGGGGTACTACCACACGGGCGATGGCGGCTATCTGGATGATGATGGTTTCGTCTACATCATGGGGCGCACCGATGATGTGATCAACGTTTCCGGTCATCGCTTGTCCACCGGCGAAATGGAAGACCTGGTCGCCCGCCACCCGGCGGTAGCGGAGTGCGCAGTGATCGGCGTGCATGACGAGATCAAGGGCCAGGTACCGCTGGCGCTGGTAGTACTCAAGGATGGCGAGGGCATTGCTGAAGCGCAGTTGCTGGTGGAGCTGGTGGGCAGTGTACGCGAGGAAATCGGCCCGCTGGCCTGCTTCAACCGGGTTCGGCTGGTGAAGCGTCTGCCCAAGACCCGTTCCGGCAAGATTCTGAGGGCGGTGCTGCGCAAGATTGCCGATGGGCAGGATTATGTGCCGCCTTCGACCCTGGATGACCCGGCAGTGCTGGGCGAGATCGAAGCGGTGCTGGCGGATTTGCCCAGGGCGGGTTGATGGTTTGACCTCGATGGCCCTATCGCGGGCGGGACACGCAACGGTGGTTCGGCAGAGGCCGTCGTGTAGGAGCGGGTTTACCCGCGAAAGGGCCGGGCCTGCTGGCCAATATTCCTGGGCATTCATCGTTGCAGCTACCACCGTATTCGCGGGTAAACCCGCTCCTACAACCTATCGGGGGTGGACACACATTGGTGTTTGGGCGCAGGCCGTCGTGTAGGAGCGGGTTCACCCGCGAAAGGGCCGGGCCTGCTGGCCAATATTCCTGGGCATTCATCGTTGCAGCTACCACCGTATTCGCGGGTAAACCCGCTCCTACACCTATCGGGGGTGGACACACATTGGTGATTGGGCGCAGGCCGTCTGTAGGAGCGGGTTTACCCGCGAAAGGGCCGGCTCAGGCACTGCAGTCTCAGGGGGCAATCTGGTGCAGTTGCCCCAACCGGCTGCGGGTACGCATCAGGTCGGCCAGTGGGCCGCCCAGGCTCTCTTCCAGCGGTCGTTTACCGATCACGACCACCCGCCGATCCTGGTCATACAGCACATCCACCAGGTTGACGAAGCGCTGCTGAGCCGCAAGCGAACACTCCGAGAGGTCATCCAGCCCATCGATCACCCACTCGTCATAGTCCCTGGCCAGCACCAGGTAGTCGATGACCGCGGTGGCCTTCTCGCACAGATCGTCAAAGCCAAGCACCACCCGCCGGCTATCGACGGCCAGCGCCCGCAGCGGGCGCTTGTTCACCTCCAGTATCACCGGTTGCTCGTTCGGCACGTTCAGCGCCTGGCGCTGCGCCGCATCACCCGGCCAGACATAATGGCCCTGGGTAAAACGCTGATGCTCGCGGTTGGCCGGCAAGCTGCGAAAATCAGTGTCGCCACCGACTTCGAGCACTTGCATCGAGCTGTTGATCAGGCGAATGACCGGCAGAAAACGCTCGTGATACAGCGGGTTGGGCAACAGCCCTTCGGGCGCATAGTTAGAGGTCACCAGCAGGTACACGCCACGGGCGAACAAGGCGTTGAACAGCCGGGTGAGCAGCATGGCATCGCCTATGTCATGCACATGGAATTCGTCGAAGCACAGCACCCGGCAGCCGCCCACCAGTTCGTCCAGCGTTGCGCCCAGCGCGTCGTCCAACGCCCGGTGGCGATGCATGCCCAGATGCAGGCGGGCAAAGAAGTCATGAAAGTGCAGGCGCAGCTTGGCGGCTATCGGCACGGCCTGGAAAAAGCCATCGAGCAGCCAGCTTTTACCACGGCCGACCGAGCCGTACAGGTACAGGCTGCGCGGTTGGCCCTGTTCAAGCTGCTTCAGTTGTTCGGCCATGCAGTGGATTACCCGCCGCTGACCGTCACTCAGCTGATAACCGCGGCTGTGCGCCTTGTCCTCGAACCAGCCGAGCAGCTCGCTCTGTTGATTGGCGGTGCCGCGCAACCGTTGGCCAAGCTGGCGCAGCGGGGTAGGGATCCAGGCAGACAAAAGCAACGCTCCTTGGGCGATGGTGGGGCAGCCTGCAGCTTGCCCGAGGGCGGCCATTTTGACTAATAGAGAAAGTGCCGGGCAATCATCACTTCTTGCGATAGGTCTGACCGCCTGTTGTACCTGTACGGGCTATGCCTTGCGCTCCAGCTGGCGCTCGATCATGTACTTCACCGCCAGGCGACGCTCCTTGAGGTGGCGCAGGTCTTCGTCGACGAAGTTACCGGCCGAAATCGATTCGGCAGCCAGCACCTGGTTGTCGATGTCCACGTATTCGTCCAGCAGGCGGTCCAGCGCCTTGTCCTGCTGGCGGCGCTGCTGGACGATTTCACGCGGGTAGTGCAGGTCCTGGTAGAGGTCGTGAGAGACAGGCATGGGGTCCTCCTTGGTCAATGCAATGGGCTTATCTGATTGGAAGTGCGGAATGCGATTGTGTTGAAGCGAGGCAGGCGGAAACCGACGGACGGTCGCTGCACCAGAGCCGAAATGACTAACTCGCTGTTTTTTGGCAATTTTTTTTATCAGGGGGGTTCACAGACCGAAAGTTTGTTGTTAAAGTGCCGCGCATTCCAAGACAACAACCCAGTTGTCACTCACTTGGAATTGTCAGGGCAGCAAACGCTGCATCCGATACAGGGGCGTCGCCAAGCGGTAAGGCAGCAGGTTTTGATCCTGCCATGCGTTGGTTCGAATCCAGCCGCCCCTGCCATTTTTCAGATTCAAACGTACTTCACCCAGTGCCAGGAAAGATGAGCGCTGGGTTTTCGCGTTTGTGTGGTTTTGCGCGCCACCGCGCCTCCTGAGCGCGGTTCGTGCCGTACCGGATTACCCGGCAATCCCCAGCATTCCGTTCAGCGCCCTGGCCAGTTCATCAGCCTGCACCGGCTTCTGGATCACCAGGCTGCCCGGCAGTTCCAGCCCCTGCAACTCCGCATAACCTGTAAGAAACACCACCGGCACGTGGGGGTACCGTTCGCGGGCCGCCAGCGCCAGTTGTGCGCCGTTGAACTCGGGCATGGCGAAATCAGTCAGCAGCAGGTCAATATCGTCATCCAGCAATGCCAATGCCTGTTCGCCGCTGTGCGCCTGGCGCACCTGGTAGCCGTATTGGCGTAACACATCGCCAAGCATGTCGCGCACCAGGTGGTCGTCGTCCACCAGTAGCACCGTGCGATTATGGCCGCTTTCGCTGATCGGCTGACTGAGCGCGGCTGCCACGGGTTCGTTCACCATCTCTTCTTTTACCGCCGGCAGGTATACCGCCACTTCGGTACCGCGACCGAGTGTGGTGTCGATGCGCACGCCGCCACCGGACTGCTTGGCGAAGCCGAATACTTGGGCCAGGCCGAGGCCCGAGCCTTTACCGATGTCCTTGGTGGTAAAGAAAGGCTCGAAAACCTTGGCCAGCACCTCTTCGCTCATGCCGCAACCCGTATCGCGGATGCTCAGCATCACGTACTCGCCTGGGTCCGGGTCTTCCGGACGTTGCGGGCGCTTGTCGATACGGGTGTTGCGCGTTGTCAGGGTCAGCTGGCCGCCGTCGGGCATGGCATCGCGGGCATTGATCGCCAGGTTGAGGATGATCATCTCGGTCTGGGTGGGGTCGGTCAGTGCCTGCCACAGGGCCAGGTCAAGGTCCAGGCGCACCGAGACGTTGCCACCCAGGGTGCGGCGCAGCAGCTCTTCCAGGCCGGCCAGGGTACGATTGAGGTTCAGCGGCACCGGCTCCAGACGCTGGCGGCGGGAGAAGGCCAGCAGTTGTGAGGTCAGCTTGGCGCCACGCTCGCCCGCTTCGCGGATATGGGTGAGGCGAGTGCGGGCCTTGTCCAGGTCGGCCTTGGCCAGATCGCGCTCCAGAAAGCTGGCACCGGTGAGTATCACCGTCAGCAGGTTATTGAAGTCATGCGCCACGCCGGCCGTCAGTTGCCCGACCGCTTCCAGCCGCTGCATCTGCTGCAGAGCGGCCTCGATGCGCTCGCGCTCGTTGATCTGTTCGCGCAGCCGGGCGTTGGCATCTGCCAGGCCCAGGGCGGCTTCGCGCTCGCTGGTGATGTCGCGTGCCACCACGTACAGCAGGGTGTCCTCCGGCACCACCACCCACGACAGCCAGCGCTGTTGGCCGCCGGCATGCAGGATGCGACCGACAAAGCGTGCGCTGGTGCGGCCATGGGACAGGGCGGCCAGTTCGGTGAGTAACTGTTCCTGGTCCTGCTCAGGCAGCAGGTGCAGCAAGGACGACTGGCTCAGGCGTTCGCGTGAGAAGCCCAGGCTGGCTTCCCAGGCGGGGTTCAGTGCGACCGGGGTCAGGTCTTTGTTCAGCACGGCGAGCAAATCTTGCGACAGCTCCCAGGCGCGGTCGCGTTCGCGGGTACGGCGCTCGACCCGCTCGCCGAGCATCTCGTTCAGCTGACGCAGCGCCTGGGTGGCCTGGCGTTGCGCGTGGATGTCCTGCAGTACGCCTGAGAAGCGAACGCACTGATCATCGACGAACTGGCTCTGGCCGCTGCTCAGCAGCCAGCGTGGCTCCAGGCCATTGGGTTGGGCGATCCGAAACTCCACGCGGTAATGACCGTCACTTTCCGGGCGCATGGCATGTTCCACCGCCTCGCGCACCAGTGGCAGGTCGTCGGGGTAGATGCCGGCGTAGAACACTTCAAGGCTCATTTCGGTGCTGGTGGGCAGGCCGAACAAGGTCTTGCAGCGGTCATCCCACAGCAACAGGCCCTCTTGCGGGCGCAGGTCCCAGGTGCCCATGCCGGCAGCGTCGATGGCAATGCGAGCACGTGCTTCGACGTCCGCCAAGGCCTCTTCGGCGCGGCGACGGCGCTGGCGTTCCTGCACTTCGCTCAGGGCTCGGCGCACGGCTTTGGGCAGCAATGGCAGGTTCTTCTTCAACACATAGTCGGTCGCGCCCAGGCGGATCATTTCCACCGCGTGCTCTTCACCGTAAATGCCGGACAGGAATATGAACGGGATGTCGGGTGCCAGGCGTTGGGCGATGGCCAGCACTTCGGTGCCGGACGAGCCTGGTAGTACGCAATCACACAAGATCAGGTCGTAGCGGGCCTGGCGCAGGGCATGTTCGACACCCGCATGGTCGAACACCAGCTGCGACTGTACATGCAGCCCGCTGCGCTCCAGGCGCATCAGGGTAAGCTCGGCGTCCATCGAGCTGTCTTCGACCATCAGTAGTTTCAACGGCGTTTGCTGCATCGTCGCGGCGGCCTCAGTTGCTACCGCGACGGTTCAGTCGCAGTGAGCCGGGTGGCGGTTCGTTTAGCACTGCCCAGAATACTCCGAGGTCGGAGATGGCGGCGACGAATTCCTTGAACTCCACCGGTTTGACCACATAAGCGTTTACCCCCAGCTCGTAGGCACGCAACAGGTCGGGCTCTTCGCGCGAGGAGGTCAGCATCACGGTGGGGATGCTGCGCAGTTCGGCAGTGGCGCGCACTTCCTTGAGCACTTCCAGGCCGTCGACCTTGGGCAGTTTCAGGTCGAGTAGCAGCACGGCAGGGTTGCCGTCGTCGCGCTTGGCATAGGCGTTGCGGCGCAGCAAGTAGTCGAGCGCATCGGCGCCGTCACGCAGCACGATGACCTCGTTGGCCAACTGGCTGCGCTCCAGGGCCAGCAGGGTCAGCTCCAGGTCTCGGGGGTTGTCTTCGACCAGCAGAATGGGCTTGAGCATGATGGTAGCGATGCCTCAGGTAGCAGTGTTTCGGGGTAGGGTGAAGTGGAAGCTGGCGCCCTGGTCGACCTGGCCAGTGGCCCAGACTCGACCATCATGGCGCTCGATGATGCGGCGTACGCTCGCCAGGCCAATGCCGGTGCCTTCGAAATCTTCCATGCGGTGCAGGCGCTGGAAGACGCCGAACAGCTTGTTGGCGTAGGCCATGTCGAAGCCCACGCCATTGTCGCGGATGCAGACCTCGGTTTCGTCAGGGTGCTGTACGGCACTGATGCCGATGCGAGCAGGGTGGCGGCCGCGGGTGTACTTGATGGCATTGGCTATCAGGTTGTGCAAGGCCATGTTGATGAATGCCGGGTCGCCGATCACCTTGGGCAGCGGGGCGATGTCCCAAACGATTGCGCGGCCTTCGTAATCGGGTGCCAGCTCGCTGCGAATGGCCTCGACCAAGGCGTTGAGGTCGACGTCGGACAGGCGCAAGGCCGAGCGGCCCATCTGCGAGAAGTTGAGCAGGTTGTCGACCAGGCTGCCGGCAAAGTGCGCCGCTTCACCGATATGCTGCAGGAAGCGCTTGCCGCGTTCGCTCAGGCCCTCGCCTTCGATTTCGCCAAGCAGTTCGGTATAGCCGGCGATGTGCCGAAGCGGTGCGCGCAGGTCGTGGGAAACACTGTAGGAAAACGCTTCGAGCTCCTTGTTGGAACGGCGCAACTCGCCAGCCAGCTGTGCCAGTTCTTCGGCCTTGCGCAGGACAATGCCCAGCACAGCGGTGCGCAGTTCCATCACGCCCTCGATCACCAGTGGGTCCCACGCCTGGCAATAGCCGCGCAGTTCTTCCTGCCAGCGTTCAAAGCTGTGCCGTGGGTCGAGGTTGCCCTGTGGCCCGACCTGCTTGGTCGGCTGGCCGGCCCAGTTGACCGTGCGTATCTGCTCGGGGCGGAACCACAGCAGGTAGTGCGAGTGGATCTGCGAGATGGCCACTGCCAGCACCCCGCCAGCATGCTTTGCCAGCTCGGGCAGCTCAGTGATGTCACGGCGCAGGTTGTCGCTATGGAACACGCTGTCTTCGTCACGTTGGCCGAGCCAGTGCACCAGCGCCGTCACCTGGGCCTCGGGCGGGGTCTGGCCGATCAGGTCGCAGCGCTCGGCCGAGATCACTGCTGCGCCCTGGGCGTCGGCGAAGGCCAGCAGCACGTGGGGCAGGTCGCGCAAGCCGTCACTGACGCTGTCGTGGTCGGCCATGGACGAGATCATGCGTACGATGTGCTGGCGCAGCGCCAACAGCTTGCGCGTGCTGGCATGGGACTCGCGGGACTCTATCTGCAACGACAGCACGCTGGCCAACAGCTCGCAGGCCGTGCGGGTGCGCAGGTCCACCGGGCGTGGCTGCTGATGGTGGCAGGAAATCAGCCCCCACAGCTCGCCGTCGACCACGATCGACAGTGACATCGAGGCCAGCGTGCCCATGTTGCGCATGTACTGCAGGTGCACGGGCGACACGCTGCGCAGTACAGCGAAACTCATGTCCAGCGCCTTGCCGGTGCGCGGGTTGGTTGCGGGCAGCAGCGGCGAGGGCTGATAGTTGGCATCTTCGATCACGCGGATACGGTTGACCCGGTACAGCTCGCGCGCCTGGCGCGGGATGTCTGCAGCCGGGAAGCACAGGCCTGCGTAGCTGGGGTAGCCCGGGTCGGCTACCTCGGCCAGCACCTGGCCATTGCCTTCGGCATCGAAACGGTAGGCCTTGACCCGCCCGAAGCCGGTGATGCGCTTGAGCTGCAACACCGTTTGCTGCAGCAGGTCTTCGATACTGCTGGCCAGTTGCAGACTGGCGACAAAGCTGCGGACCAACGGGTAATAGTCACCTTGCCCGGCCAGGTCTGCTGGCAGGCGGGGTGGTTCGAACTCGGCAATCAGCACCTGGTCGTGGCAATGGACCAGCACATGCAGCAGGGCACTGACGGGTGCGCCCTGGCGCAAGCACACGTCGCCAATGTGGAATGGGAAGACCTCATCTTCGGGAAGCCGTGAGAGGTGTGCGTGCAGGTCAAAGCCATCGTGAACCAGGTCGGAGAAGTGACAACCGATCAGTTCACGGGCTGGCAAGCCCAACCAGTGCTCGACATTTTCACTGGCCTGCAGCACGCACAGGTCGGTGGCATCCAGCACCAGCAGAAAGCCGTGAGGCTGGATGCTGCCCGGAACCTGGATCGGTTCCTGGGCACAGCGCTCCATGGCATCTGCCAGTGAGTTGTCTGCAGTCATGATTGAAAAAGCTCCTGTCATGTCCGTCCGTGTACGGCACAGGTGTCTGGCGCAGGACGAGTACGATTCACCCTAACAGAATCCCGGCCCATTTACCGGCTCCTGGCCATTGGAGGCACGGGTTGGCCAGGGGTTCTGTGCGGCACAGGCTTTTTTTGCTACCACGGTATCGCTTTGTCGCTAATACAAAAAAATGGCTTTGTGCTACTTCGGCTGCGCTGCCTCGCTGCTACGCTCAGTTCAAGACACCTCGACAAGGATAACAAGGTGACGGAGCGCATGCTGGCCGTGCTGTTCGGCCTGTTGTTCAGCGGCAGTACCGTGGCTGCGGATTTCCTCGTGGAAGTTCGGGTGCTGGTGCAACGTGGCTGCATGCTGGTCAACCAGCCCCGCGATGCGGGAGCCCAGGCCCTGGGGCGAATCGACCTGGGTGCGGCGGCGCGCCTGGATGGCCCTGGTGCGCCCTTGAGCGGCGTGCTGCTGAGCCAGCGCCCGCCGCGGCTCGAGTGCAACCCGTATACGCCCTATCAGGTGCGCGTCGATGGTGGCCAGCATGGTGGCGTCGGCGAGCTGCGCTATCTGGCCAGCCACGACCGCCTGGCGCGGCCCATTCCTTATCGCTTGTACCGTGACGCTGCCTGGCGTGAGCCGCTGGCGGTGGGGGTAGCCCTGTCGGCGCGTGTGCCGGGCAGTGGTTCGGTTGAATTGCCGCTGTACGCACGTATCGACAAATTGGCCTGGGTGCCGGAAGCAGGGGCTTACGCCGACCTGCTCAAAGTCACCGTTACCTGGTAGTGACGCCACCATGCACAAGGACGCCATGCCATGAGCCGCACTTCGATCCTGTTGCTCACCCTCGGCCCGCTGCTGATCCCCGGCGGTGCGGTGCATGGCAGCACCACCGGTTTCATCCAGGCACGGCTGGTGATCAGCGCGTCTTGCCAGATCAGCAGCAACGAGACGCAACCGGCGGTGCTGGGTGACCCAGGCGTAATGGACTTTGGCGAGCGCGGTCCGAACTGGGACCAGCCGTTGCGCAGCCAAGTGGACGAAGTGGGCGGTGAGGGCAGCTTGCAGATCAGTTGCACGCCTGAAGTTCGGGCCTTCAACGTGCGTATCAATGGTGGCCTCAATGGCGACGATGGCATACGCCGCCTGAGCAACGGCCGTGAACTGATTCCATACCAGTTGGCGGTCGACCCAGGCGGCAACAGCCGCTACGGCGTCGGCCAGGCACGGGCCTTCACCATCAGCAGCAGCCAGCAAGTACCGATTCCCATCTACGGTGTGGTAGTGGCGCAACCACGAGCGCTACCGGCCGGGCTTTACCGCGACACCCTCAGAGTGACCCTGGACTGGTAACCACGCAAGGAGACTCCGATGCGAACGAACCTTTCATATTGCGTCCTCGCAGGCCTGGGCCTGGCGTTGGCTTCCCAGGCCCAGGCGGCCACGGTTACGGGGAGTATCAGCTCGACCCTGACGCTGACTGCGGCGTGCCAGGTCAATGGCTCGTCGGGCACGTCGGGGCTTGACTTCGGTGCCTTGGACTTCGGTACCCAGGATGCCTTGTTCGCCACCGCCGATGCCCAGGTGCTGGGAGGCGGGGGAGGCGCCATGAGCATCCTGTGCTCTGCAGGTACGGTGCCTGTGATCAAAGTGAGTGCAGGCCTGCATGATGGCCAGTCGAGCGGGGGCACCCGGGCGCTCGCCGATGGTTCTGGCAACTTTGTACCGTATGACCTCTATACCGACGCTGGGCGTACGGCGTTGCTGGCGGTCGACGACACCATCACCCTGCCGACCAGTACCGGCGCCGCTCAAACGGTCAACCTTTACGGTAAGGCCGTCGGCAAGGCGGGCCTGCCTGCCGGGGTCTACAGCGACACGATCTCGGTCGAGCTGTCGTTCTGATCCATGCGCGGCTGGCTGGCAGGAGGCCTGACTGGCGTCAGCATGTTGTTGACCACCCCGTTGGGGGCAGTGACCACCAGTACCTTCACGGTGACGGCGCAGGTTGTCGCCGGGTGCCTGGTGGTAGGCGGTGTCACCAGTTACGGCACGCTCGATTATGGCTCGCAGTCGGCGCTGTCCACGGGGCTGCTCAGCACATCCCTGGGGGGTTCTACCGTGACGTTCCAGTGCACGCCGGGCGTGGCCATGAGCATGAGCCTGGACGGCGGGCAAAACAGTGCCAGTGGCACACGCAACCTGAAGCGCACCAGTGGTGCGCAAGTGCTGGCCTACCAGTTGTACCGGGACGCGGCCTATACCCAGGCTTTGGGCATCGGCCAGAGCGTGGCGGTGAGCTATTCCGACCCGACGGCGATCAAGCTACCGGTCTACGGGCGAGTCCAACTGACCGGCACGCAGCCGGCAGGGACTTACACCGATGTGGTGCAAGTGACGGTGACCTGGTAACTGCCAGTGCCACCCATGACAAGTGTCTAAGGAGAGCTGCATGCGGGCAGGCGCGAAGTGGACGCGTGGATTGACTGGATTGTTGTCGCTGGCAAGCCTGCCGGCCTGGGCGGCCACTTCGGTGCTGATCTGGCCGATCGACCCGGTGCTGGAGGCCGACCAGAAGGCAGGTGCGTTGTGGCTGGAAAACCGTGGCACTGCGCCGGCAAACCTGCAGGTGCGGGTATTCGCCTGGCGTCAGGGTGATTATAAGGAGCAGTTCCAGGCGCAGCGCGAGATTATCGGCAGCCCGCCGGTCGCCAACATCGCTCCCGGGCAGAAGCAGTTGATCCGCCTGACCCGTACCGGCCCTTCACCGGCCGGCCAGGAGCAGGCCTATCGCATCATCATCGACGAGATTCCGCCCGCCATTCCGGTCGACAAGGCCGAGCCTGGGGCTACGGCGGCCATTCGTTTGCAGATGCGCTATTCGGTGCCGCTGTTTGTCTATGGCGAGGGGCTGTGGGGCAAGGCCGACCCTGAAGGCAAACGCAACGCCGAGGGGGTGGGCAAGCCGCAGCTCAGTTGGCGCCCGGTGACGGTGCAAGGCAAGCCCTACATTGAACTGCGTAACACGGGCCCGGTACATGCGCGGCTGACCGATGTGGTCGTGCAGCAAGGCCGCCAAAGCAAGCCACTGGCTGAAGGCCTGCTGGGCTATGTGCTGCCGGGGGCAAGCATGCGCTGGCCGGCGCCCGTGGCATCCGGCAGCGTCAGCGTGCTCAAGGGCAGGGTCAATGGTCAGCGCTCGGCGGACGCCATCCGCCAAGGCCAATGAGCCAACGGCTGAATGAAGTGCAGGGGCCAGGGAGGACCCGGCAATGGTTGGAAACCGTGTGTGAAATGGCTCCCGGCGACGACGTGCCGCTGGTGCCTGGGGCTGGCCATGGTCAGCCCCGCACTGGTGCTGGCCGACGACTTGCCCCCACCGCCCACGGAGATGTCCGCCATCGCCGAGGCCACCCTTTACCTCGATCTGGTGGTGAACCAGATGCCCAGGGTTGAACTGATACCGGTGCAGCAGCGGGCCGGGCGCTTGTACCTGGACAGCGACGTATTGCGTGCAGCTGGCGTCTCGCTGCCGGGCAACCCCCAGGGGGAGGTGGCCCTGGACAGCATCGCGGGGCTGCACACCGACTACGACAGTCAGAACCAGCGCCTGCTGCTGCAGGTGCCGCCAGCCTGGTTGCCAGAACAGCAAGTGGGTGATCGCAACCTTTACCCGGCCAGCGATGCGCGCAGCAGCTTCGGCGCCTTGTTCAACTATGACCTGTATCTCAACGACACCGATGAAGGCGGCACCTACCTGGCCGCCTGGAACGAGCTGCGCCTGTTCGACAGCTGGGGTACCTTCTCCAGTACCGGCCAGTGGCGCCAGTCTTTCAATGGCGCACAGGCGGACGATACGCGCCGAGGCTTCATGCGTTACGACACCACCTGGCGCTTTACCGACGAGCAGCGCCTGCTGACCTACGAAGCCGGTGACTTCGTGACGGGCGCCTTGCCCTGGAGCAGCTCGGTGCGAGTGGGCGGAGTGCAGCTGTCACGCGACTTCGCTGCGCGCCCGGATCTTGTCACTTACCCCTTGCCTGCGTTCGCCGGCGAAGCGGCGGTGCCCACGTCGCTCGACCTGTTCATCAACGGTTTCAAGTCCAGTACCACTGAACTGCAGCCAGGGCCGTACACCCTGACCAACGTGCCGTTCATCAACGGTGCCGGGGAAGCGGTGGTGGTCACCACTGATGCCCTTGGCCGGCAGGTGTCGACCACCTTGCCGTTCTATGTCACCAGCAGCTTGCTGCAGAAGGGCCTGTCGGACTACTCGGTGGCCGCCGGCAGCCTGCGCCGTGATTATGGCGTACGCGATTTCAGCTATGGGCCGGGTATTGCCTCGGGCAGCTTGCGCTATGGGCTCAGTGACATCTTCACCCTGGAAACCCACGCCGAAACGGCTGAGTCGCTGATGCTGGGTGGGCTGGGCGGCAACATGCGCATGGGCAACTTTGGCGTGCTCAACGCTGCCTTGGCGCAAAGCCGGTTCGAGGGCGACAAGGGCCATCAGGTCGCCCTTGGCTACCAGTACAACAGCCAGCGCATCGGCTTCGGTTACCAGCGCCTGCAACGCCATGGCGACTATGCCGACCTGAGTCGGGTGGGCTCCCCGGACATGCAACTGAGCAAAAGCAGCGAACAGGTCACCCTCAGTGTCAACCTGAACGAGTACGGCAGCATTGGCGCTGGCTACTTCGACGTGCGCGCCGGTGACGGTACGCGTACCCGGTTGATCAACCTGAGCTACAGCAAGCCACTGTGGGGCAGCAGCAGTGTGTACCTGTCGGCCAACCGTGAAGTGGGTGACAGCCAGTGGGCGGTGCAGGCGCAATTGGTGATCCCGTTCGACCTGCACGGCACCCTGGCGCTGAGCATGGAACGCAGCAATGAAGGCGAGACCCTGCAACGGGTCAACTACAGCCGTGCGGTGCCAGCCGGTGTCGGCGTCGGTTACAACCTGGGCTATGCCGCAGGCAGCGACCGTGATGCCTATCGCCAGGCCGACGTCACCTGGCGCCTGCAATCGGTGCAACTGCAGGCCGGTGTGTATGGCAGCAGCGGTGAGATGACCCGCTGGGCCGACGCCAGTGGTTCTCTGGTGTGGATGGATGCCGGCGTGTTCGCTGCCAACCGTATCGATGATGCCTTCGTGGTGGTCAGCACCGCAGGTTACGCGGATGTACCGGTGCGTTATGAAAACCAGGAAATCGGCCGTACCGATGCCAAGGGGCACTTGCTGGTGCCTTACAGCAGCGGTTACTACCGGGGCAAGTACGAGATCGATCCCATGAACCTGCCACCGGATGTCCTCGCGCCGGACGTTGAGCAGCGTGTAGCGGTGCGACGGGGCAGTGGCTACTTGCTGGAATTCCCCCTCAAGCGGGTCATGGCGGCCAGTGTCGAATTGGTGGATGGCAACCAGCAGGTGCTCAAACTGGGTAGCCGTGTCACCCACGCAGAGAGCGGCACCCAGGCGGTGGTGGGGTGGGACGGGTTGGTGTACCTGGAGAACCTGTCGTCGCATAACCGCCTTCAGGTGGCGCTTGAAGGGGGTGGGCATTGCGAAGTGGCGTTTGACCTGCCCGAAGCGCAAGGCTCGATCCCTCTGATTGGTCCGCTGGTGTGCCGATGAGCGCCTGGCGGCGGGGCCTGGTGGCGAGCGTGCTGCTGTTGCCGAGTGGCACGGCCTTGGCGCTTTGTTCGTCGGTGGCCACGTTGCCGGCAGCGTTTGGCAGCCTTAATTCAACGCAGGTTCGCAACACGGTACAGACGGCTTCCAGCCTCAACTCCGGGTTGCAGTGCACCGGTTCGCTGCTGACCTTGCTCAGCAGTGGTGATCATTTCTACGCCACGATCACGCCCGCCTCGGGTGGGCTGATCGGCCCGACAGGCGATGTCATTCCCTACACGCTGTATGCCGACAACACCACCCGCTACCCGATTACCCGCGGTGTGGCCTACGACTTCGCCCGCAACGGCATCCTCGACTTGCTGGGGCTGCTCGGCGGTACCACACCCAAGGCGGTGCCGATCTACCTGCGCACCCAGATTGGCAGCAATGTCGCGGCCGGGTTGTATCAAGAGGCCCTGACCGTGGCCTGGAGCTGGGATTATTGTTCGGGGATTGGCGCGTTAGGGATATGCCTTGGGCGCGACATCGGTTCGGGTAGCCAGCTCTTGAACGTGAGCCTGACGGTGACCAACGATTGCCAGATCACCACGCCTGACATCAGCTTCGCCAGTGCACCGGTGGTGGCGGGGTTCGGCACGGTGAGCCAGGGCATAAACGTGTCATGCACCAAGGGCAGCAGCTACACGGTAGGGCTGGATGACGGGCAGAACGTGTCGGGTGGGCGGCGGCGGATGAAGTCTTCGGCCAACAACTACCTGGCCTATGACATTTTCAAAAGTGCCGGGACCGTGCGCTGGGGGGCGTCAGGAGCTGCCAGGCGTTCCAGTACGGATGCCGACATCAACCCCGGGGTGGGTACCGGCACGGGTAGCCAGGTGTTCAACTACAACGCCAAGGTCTATACCGATCAGGCGACACCGCCGGCTGCGACCTATACCGACAGTGTGATATTGGATGTGCAATTCTGAACCCGTCATCCCTGCGGCAGTCAATACCCCCGAAGGAGCCGCCGCGTGTCGCGACGGGCTGCTTCTTCAGGGGCACGCAAGGCGGGGTTCAGCGCAAATCGTCTACCATGTTGGCCAGGGTCTCCAGCACCGCTCCGGCCAGTGCCTTGGAGCGCGCCCCAGACCACCCGGTGACTGCATCGGGCGCGTCGTCATGGTCCTTGAACGGCATTTCCAGCGTCAGTGACAGGCAGTCATGGGCCATGCCCACCGCATTGCAGGCCAGTGTCGTATTCGCCTGTCCGGGTTCGTCACGGGTATAGCCATGCACCGTCTGGAAGTCGCGGGTCAGGCTGCACAAGGTGCTACGAAACTGCTCTTCGAGCTTGGCCAGCCGAGGGGTGTAACCCGGGTTGCCCTCGCATGCGGCCGTGAACACGTGGGGGATCTCCTCGTCACCGTGCACGTCGATGAAGGCATCCACACCGTACTGCTTCATCTGCGCCTGTGCAAAGAACACTTCCGGGCTGAATTCGACGCTGGCGTCCTGCCAGGCGCGGTTGAGGTCCTTGCCCTTGAAGTTGGTGCGCAGGTGGCCGAGGAAGGCGCCGTCGGGGTTCATGTTGGGGATCAGGTAAAGGTCGGCTTTGGCCAGCAACTGCTGGACCACTGCGTCGTTGGCCTGCAGGCGGTCGATCACGCCTTCCATGAACCATTCGGCCATGTGCTCGCCCGGGTGCTGCTGGGCAATCAGCCACAGCTTGCGTTTGCCTTCGGCACCGTCACCTGCCCGCAGCAGCGGGATATCGCGGCCCTGGATACTGCGGCCGCTGGCCAGCAACTCGACCCCCGGGAGTTGGCAGGCACGTTCGATCAGCTGGTTGTGGCGGGCCCGCGGGTAGGGCTCGAAGTAGGCGAACCAGATCTGGTCCTGTTCAGCCTTGACCTCGAACGATAGCGCCGTACCGTCGAACTGGCTTGGCACACGGAACCAGCGCTGCTGGTCGTAGCTGGCCACAGCGTTGTAGCCGCTCCACGCGTTCTTGTACGAGGAGCCGGAAGCGTTGTCCAGGCTGAAGCGATGGACCTGCCCCGGTGTCAGCCCGCTGACCTTGAAGTGGAACCACTGGTAGTGGCCGCTGTGGGTGTCCGGGCGAATGGCCAGGTGTACCTGGGCCGGGTTGCTGGCATCCAGTACCTGTATGTTGCCGGAGTCGAAATCGCAGTCGATCTGCAGGGGGGACAGCGTCACGGTCATGTGCCGGGCTCCTTTGCGGGCATTGTTGTAGGGGTACTGTATACGGCTTGGCGGGGATGCTGTGCAAGATCAGGCAGGGCGAGCCGCTAGCGGACAGCCCTTATGCAGCAAGCTGATGGCCGGCAAATGTGTGGACTTCAGGTTATTTGAAGAACTGGCTGGGCGTGGTACCGAACTGGCGCTTGAACATGCTGGCGAAGGCACTTGGGCTGTCATAGCCCAACGCGCCCGCCACATCGATGATTCGCTCGCCCAGCGCTATCCGCTCCAGTGCCTGCATCAGCCGCGCCTGCTGGCGCCACTGGCCGAAGGTCATGCCGGTTTCCTTGCGGAACAATCGCTGGATGGTCTTTTCGTCCACCCCTAGTCGCGCGCCCCAGTCGGCAACGGTGGCGTTATCCTCGGGCCGTTCATGCAATGCCGCGCAGATCACCCGCAGGCGCTGGTCGCTGGGCTGCGACAGCTTCAGCGGCAAGGTCGGCAGTACGCAGATTTCGTCGAGGATCAGGCGCATGACCCGGGCTTCGCGCGAGTCCTCGGCAAACGGTGCGGTGAACCCCACCGAGGCCTTGATCAGTTCGCTGAGCAAGGGCGAGATGCTGATGGCCTTGCTCTGTAGGGGCAGGCCCGTTGCCGCGTCGATGCGCACGAACACACTGCGCATCTTCACGTCGCCGACACAGCGAATGGCGTGCACCTGGCCGCAAGGCATCCACACACCGCGGCTGGGTGGCACCGTCCAGCATTCGTTGCCGGACTCGACGATCATCAGGCCTTTGATGGCATAGATCAGTTGATGCTTGGTGTGGCTATGGGGCTCGATGAACCAGTCGCTTGGGTAGTCTGTCGCACGGCTACCCACTTCCCAGGTCCACTCATCGACCTCCACCAACAATTCACGCTGCGGCTTTACCATCGTGACCTCATATCGGAGCAGCCTGGCAGCGCCACTTTAGCAGCAACGGCCAGGGCGGGCCCGCGAGCGGGTGGCCGGCAGCAAGGCGGTGGCCAACCCGAGCAGCGGCAGGAACGCGATGGCTTGGTACACCCATTCGATGCCATGCTGGTCGGCCAGTGTGCCCAGGCCGGCTGCACCCACGCCGCTGATGCCGAACATCAGCCCGAACATCACCCCCGAAACCATGCCGACCCGGCCTGGCACCGCCTCTTGGGCATACACCACCAGGGCAGCGAATGCCGAGGACATCACCAGGCCGATGGCCACCGCCAGTACGGCTGTCCAGGCGAGGTCGGCATGGGGCAGGGCCAGGGCGAAGGGCGCCACGCCGAGGAACGAGACCCAGATCACGGCCTTGCGCCCGATGCGATCACCCACCGGGCCACCGGCAAAGGTGCCCAGCGCAACGGCTGCGAGGAACACGAACAGGTACAGCTGGCTGTGCTGCACACTCAGGCCGAAATGCTCGATCAGGTAGAAGGTGAAGAAGTTGGTGAACGAAGCGATGTAGACGAACTTGGCGAACATCAGCACGGCGATCACCACCACCGCGCGCCACATGGCACCCCGCGACAGGCCAGGGGCCTGTTGGCCCGCGAAGCTCTTGAGCCGGGCCTGGCCGTGGCGCACGCTCCAGCCCGTCACCCGCAGCAGCACCAGAACAGCCAGCGCAGCGGCCAGCATGAACCAGGCAATGGCCGGTTGCCCGTGCGGAATGATGATGGCAGCGGTGAGCAGCGGGCCGAGGGCCGAGCCGGTATTGCCGCCGACCTGGAAGGTTGATTGCGCGGTGCCGAAGCGCCCGCCGGAGGCCATTCTGGCCACCCGCGAGGCCTCTGGGTGGAAGGTGGCCGAACCCACGCCGACCACGGCGGCAGCCACCAGCAGCATTTCATAGCTGCCGGCAAAGGCGAGCAGGGCGATGCCCACCAGCGTCACCAACATGCCGGCAGGCAGCAGGTAGGGTTGTGGGTGCTTGTCGGTGAACATGCCGACCCAAGGTTGCAGCAGGGAAGCAGTCACCTGATACACCAAGGCGATCCAGCCGATCTGGGCGAAGCTCAGCGCGAAATCGCTTTTCAGCATGGGGTAAATCGACGGCAGTACGGCTTGAATCAGGTCGTTGAGCAGGTGGGCGAATGCAGCCGCACCGACGATGCGCACGACAAAGCCCTGAGGCTGGTCGGCAGGCGTGGCGGCGGCTATGGAGGCGGCGGAGGTTGTCATGGGCAAGGTTCTTCTATGGCAAGGGAGCAAGGCGTTGCCGCAGCAGGTTATCCAGTGCCCAGGTGGCCTGTCTCACGCCGAACAGGCAGCCAATGTCGCGTTTCGGGCATCCGTGCCCACTGCCTGGCAAGAGAACGGAGGCGCCCGGTATTCCATCATTACAGCGTGAGGAAATCAGGCGCGGCCCGTGTGCAGGAACGGCCTTGTGTCGCGATGGGCCGCTCCAGCAGGTGATGCGATCAGGCCATATCGGCTGCGGTCTTGCCGGCGACCTTGCTGCGCCCGCCCAGCCATACCAGCAACAGCCCCGCAGCCGCCAGCACACCTCCGGCCATTGGCACGGCGGCGTAGCCCAGGTTCAGGCTGATAACCGCACCGCCCAGCGCCGCGCCCACGGCGTTACCCAGGTTGAACGCACCCACGTTGATCGACGATGCCAGGCCTGGCGCCTCGATGGCGGCAGTCATTACGCGCATTTGCAGTGGCGGTACCACGGCGAAGGTGAACATGCCCCAGACCAGCAGGGCGATGGCGGCGCCGATGTGGCTGCTCAGTATCAGGGGCATCAGCAGCATGATCAGCGCCAGCACGGCGAGGAAGATCTTCGCCGCGCCATCCAGCGACCAGTCCGCCAGGCGGCCCCCCAGGCTGTTGCCAAGGGTGAAGCCAACCCCGATCAGTACCAGCCCCAAGGTTATGAAGCTGTCCGAGGCACCAGTCAGTTCGGCCAGCACCGGCGCCACGTAGGTGTACAAGGTGAACATGGCGCCGGCACCGAGCACGGTGGTGGCCATTGCCAGCAACACGCTGGGGCGGGCAATGACTGCCAGTTCCTTGCGCACATGCGGCACGCTGCCGCGTTCACCCTTGGGCAGGGCGTACCACAGTGCGGCCATGGCCAGCAGGCCGAGTACGGCGGTGCCGGCAAATGCCATGCGCCAGCCAATCTGCTGGCCGATCCAGGTGGCGGCCGGCACGCCGCCGATGTTGGCGATGGTCAGGCCCATGAACATGGTGGCCACGGCGCTGGCCTGTTTCTCCTTGGGCACCACGCTGGCTGCCACCACGGCTCCCAGGCCGAAGAACGCACCATGGTTGAGGCTGGTGACCAGTCGCGAAGCGAGCAGGGTGTAGTAGTCCGGCGACAGCGACGACAGCAGGTTGCCAAGGGTGAAGATGGCCATCAGCGCCATCAGCGCAGCGCGCTTCCCGAAACGGCTGAACAGCAGGGTCATGATCGGCGCGCCGACCATCACGCCAATGGCATAAGCGGTGATCAGCATGCCGGCGCTGGGGATGCTCACCTCCACGCCCTGGGCGATGACCGGCAGTAGCCCCATCGGGGTGAACTCGGTAGTACCGATGCCAAAGGCACCAATGGCCAACGCGAAGAGCACGCGGCCGGGTCTCATTGTTTGAGCAGTCATCGGTGTCAGTCCCAGGTTGGCGCCAGGCCGTCAGGGCTGACCTCGCGGCCATTGCGCTCCAGCTCGGCGATGCGTGCCATGTCATCACTGTCCAGCTTCAGGCCACGGGCAAGCAGGTTGCTGGCCAGGTTTTCACGCTTGGTCGACGACGGGATCACGGCATAGCCCAGTTGCAGGGCCCAGGCCAGGGCAACCTGGGCGACGGTAGCCTTGTGCTTGGCGGCGATCTGGGCCAGTACCGGGTCTTTCAGCACTTTGCCGTAGGCCAGGGTCATGTACGAGGTCACGGTGATCCCTTGTTCCTTGAGGAACGCGGTCAGCTTGCTGTTCTGCAGATAGGGGCTGAGCTCGATCTGGTTGGTGGCGATTTCCCCTTTGCCGACCACGGCAATGGCCTGCCTGGTCAGCTCGATGTTGAAGTTGGAAACGCCGATCTGGCGAGCCAGGCCTTGCTGCTTGGCGTCGGCCAGGGCCTTCATGTACTCGGGCAGTTCTACGCCGTTGCCCGGCGCTGGCCAGTGGATCAGCAGCAGGTCGACGTAGTCGGTGCGCAGTTTCTGCAAGCTGTCACGCAGGCTGGGGATCAGCTTGTCGGCGGCGTAGTTGTCGACCCAGATCTTGGTGGTGATGAACAGCTCGCTGCGCGGCACGCCGCTTTCGGCGATGGCCTGGCCGACTTCGGCTTCGTTCTTGTAGATCTGGGCGGTATCGATGACGCGGTAGCCGACTGCCAGGGCAGACTTGACCGAGTCGATGACGGTTTGGCCGGTGAGGCGGAAGGTGCCGAGGCCGAAGGAAGGAACGCTCATGGGGTTGCTCCTGAATAGGGGGAGGATCATGTGGTGCCCAGTGTGCAGGTTTGAACGGCAGCGAATAAGCCGCTACGGCGCCAAAGTCATTTGACCTGTAGGCACAAATACATTTTCAAGCTGTGCATTCACTACATAAATAGGGCCAGAGGGGCTTGGAACCTTGTTCAGCTAGCGCTTTTTTATCAAGCGTTGAGGCTGCCCATGATCCCTTCCGTAATACCTGCCGATTCCATCGATGCGCTGATTGCCCGTCAGTTGCCAGGCTGGCTCAAGCGCGCGTCTGCCCAAGAGCTGACAGGGCTGCGCGCCGCTGCTTTACGCCAACAGCGGGCGCAGGATCAAGTAGACGCCTGGTTAGGGGCCATAACCCCCTTGGATGAGTTCGCCGAGTCGTTGCTCAAAAGAGCACTTGAGGCCCATTCGATCAAGCGGGTTGACCTGCGGCAGGCCCAGCTCAGGCTGGTGACCCTGCTGCCAAAACCGTCGATATCGCCTGCTTTACCAAGCACTTCAACACGACTTGTCAGCACCCAGACGCTGCTCTCGGCGGCACTGCACAACTTCCACGAAAAGGAAATGCAGCCTGGCTGGTTCGCGGCCGGGTCGCAGTTGGTCACTGCAAGTGGGCACCTGCTGCCACTCAGTGCGCAAGCCTTTGTCCGTCTTTGCAGAGACATTGATATCGGCAGGCGTTATCAACGCCATTTGCAATCGAAGCTTGAAGGCGAGGGGGTGGCCGTCGAGAGCACCCTGGAGGAGGCGATGAGCGCGAACCTGGCGCTTGCTGCAATCGCCGCAAGGATCAAGGGTGAAATCGATGAGCAGACCTGTCAGTGGATCAACCAGGTGGTGGGCACAGGGTCTTTCCTGCCAGCCGACGACGCCGTGTTGAAGTGTCACACCCTGAGGCTGCTGGGTAAGAAGGTCATTGGCGCACTGATGATCGAAGTGCGTCAGAACGGCCGCCTGCTTGGCGTTATTGCGTGGTTGCCTGAGGACCCGTATGCCCCGGTGAGTTGGCACACCCACTGGGAGCTACTGTACATGACCCTTGGCATACGCTTGCGTAATGAGGCGTATCGGCGGTACTTCCAGCGCTTCGTCGCAGAGCGCGATCGCGTCGCCTTCTACGCGGCGCTGAACGCGCTGCTCAACCAAGGCAACACTGTTCTTCCGCTTGAGCTGGATGGCCGCTGTTTTGCGATTGAGGGTGACGTGTTCGCCGCGCTGCGCCAAGCCCGGATCGACAAAATGCTGGATGACGCGCGGGTATTGGCGGTATCGACAGAGGATGAGGATATCGCCGACCGCCGCGCACGTTTGCAGGGCTATCTGGACTTGGGGTTGAGCGTGGCAGGCCTGGCAGCGCTGTTTGTGCCTGTGTTGGGGCAGGCCCTGCTGGGGCTTACGGTGGTGCAACTGGCGGGTGAGGTGTACGAAGGCTACCAGGATTGGCAGTTGGGTGATCGCGACGCCGCATTGGGCCACCTGTTCAACGTGGCCGACACGGTCGTGATAGCGGCGGTGACGACGGCCGGGACGGCGGCTCTTGGCAAGCTGGCACAGCGAGTGGCGCGGGTGGATGCCATGGTGCCGGTAAGCCTGGGCGATGGCCAGTTGCGCCTGTGTGATCCGTCCTTGTCGGGTTATCAACGTGAGGGCGTCGATCTGATGGTAGGACAGGCCGTGAATGAAACTGGCCGTTCGCTGAGGCGCCTGCACGATGCTGTCTATGAGGTGAGCGAAGGGGACGACGGCGCATGGCGTATTCATCACCCATCAAGGCCAGGGGCGTATTCACCGGCGCTTGAGCACAATGGTGCCGGAGGATGGGTGCATGAGTTCGAGCAACCGCAGCGCTGGCATGACCCCGCCTACATGGTGCGTCGCCTTGCCAGCCGCACGGCGCAGGTGCCCGATGAGGCGGTATCTGTAGCGCTGCAGACCACCGGCTTCGAGGCTGACTGCCTGCGCCGTTTGCTGTTGGAGAATTCGCCCCCGCCGGCACGCTTGCTCGATGCCATCGAACGCCAGCAATTGCACCGTGATTTTCCGACGTTGCGGGGTGACGCTTTCGAGGAGGTCTTCAACGAGCGACAGATCAGCCCGCAAGCAGCGGACCGCGTATTGATGCGAGACTTCCCGGGCCTTTCCCATCGCTGCGCACGGGAAATCGTCGAGGGGGCCAGCAGCGTCGAGATGGAGAGCCTGACGGGTGCAGGCCGGGTGCCCTTGGCCTTGGCGGAGCGTGCACGCTGGGCAATACGCGACAGCCGGATAGACCGTGCCTGCGCAGGGTTGCGCCAGGCCGCCGCAGAAAATGCCGATACCGGTAAGCTCGCGTTGGGCCTGATCGAAGCCATCGCCCCTTGGTCGGCTGGGGTCAACGTTGAGCTGCCTGCCGCGGGCAGGGGTGGGTTGCTGCAGACGTTGAGGCGGCAGCTGGACAGCCGCCAGCGACAGTTGCTTGGTATGAGCCAGATGACGGATGACGCACTGGGTGAGCGGCTTGGGCGTGAGGCACTCGCAGACCGTGAGTCGGCGGCCCGGATGATTGGGCTGGCCCGTGTGGGGCAGGGGATTCGCCCTCCTGTGCGGTTGTTCGATGGGCGTTTGGGCTACCCGCTCAGTGGCCACCTGACAGGGACCCGCCAGGCACTGCGCCGCACGTTGAACCACGTGTATCCGGTGATGAGCAGTGAGCAGCTGGAGGTCTACCTGCAAGACCTGGCGCAGCGGGGGGTGGACCCGTGGAACCATGTCAGCCAACTGCTACAGGCCAAGGTCAGCCTCAAGCAGGCATTGCAAGCCTGGCGAAATGACGCAGGGCTGAACATTGTCCGCCGCCTGCGTCGTATCAAGGTTGCCAGGCGCATTACGGCAAGCTGGCAGCGCTTTACCCCTGGGGAGGTGGCGGGTGACTACCACCTGACCCTCGTGGGTGAGCGGGTGGGTGACCTGCCGGCCTTGCCTGACAATGTGAGTTTCGACCACATCACGCACCTGACCCTGCGCGATATGCAGGTGACGAGCCTTGATGCGGGCTTTCTTGGTCGCTTCAGCAAGGTGCGCAACCTGGACTTGCGGAACAACCGGCTGACTCGCCTTCCTGCAGGTATCGAGCAACTGACCGAATTGAAAAACCTGCGCCTTGGCGGCAACCAGATCGTGCTTTCCAGCGAAGATAACCTGCGTTTGAGCCAGCTTGTGGAGCTGCGCCGTCTGGAGCTCAACGGTAACCCGGTCGGCCTGCTGCCACCCTTGGCGTCTTTCCCCCTGCTGCGCCGGCTGTCCTTGCGCAACACCGGGCTGGGCGAACTGCCCGCTGATCTGGCCAGGCACGGTAATCTGGAGTTGCTGGACATGCGTGACAATCAGATCCGGACGCTGCCTGAAGCGTTGTCTCTAGTGCCGCTGCGCTTGTTACGGGGCCTGGAGCTGCACGACAATCCACTCTCGGACGAAACCCTGCAGCGCTTGCAGTTGGCCAGGGCGTCGGCCGGGGCGGCTGAGCGTCGGCGTGCGGCTCATGCCTCTTCGATCCCGAACGCTGCAGCCCCTTGGTTTTCAGGGTTCACGCCTGCCCAGCGCGAGGTGCGATTGGCGCGCTGGAACCGCTTGAGCCAGGAAGCCGGGGCACAGGATCTGTTCCGCTTTTTCTATGATTTACGCGCCCTGCGTGAATACGACGCACAACCGCGCGACCTTCAGGCGCGGGTGTGGCATATCCTCGAAGCCTGCGAGCAGCACGCTGAAGTACGCGCGAGCCTGTTCGAGCAAGTTGCCCGACCGCGCAGTTGCAGCGACGAGTTACTGCTGACGCTCAGCGAGCTGGAGGTTGGCGCGCTGGTCGCCAAGGCCGGTACAGCCGGTACCGGGTTACAGAAGGAGCGGGCGCTGGTCAGGCTGGGGCGTTCGTTGTTCCGCCTGGACAAAGTCAACGCAATTGCCGCGCGGCATATTGCGGATTACTTTTCGAACGATCCCGTTGAGGTTTACCTGACCTATCGCGTCAGGCTGGCGGATAGCCTCGACCTTCCCGTGCAGCCCAGCCATCTTTCGTATGAGAGTTTCAGCGGCGTTGGCCGTGAAGACCTGGACGCCGCGCGCAGCGAGGTGCTGCGGCAGGAAACGCCACAAGCCTTGGCTCAGGCGCTGGCAGATCGATCCTTCTGGCAGGACTATCTGCACGAGCAGCAGGCGGCGCGCTTCAGCCGCCTGGACGAGCCTTTTCAGCAGCGCCTGGATGCGTTGCTCGAACAATCGAAAACGCTGAGCGATGGCGACTATTTTGCCCAGGTCGAGCATATCTGCGCAGCGCGTGAGGTCGCGAAACGGCAGCTTTTGCTTGAATTGAGCCGAGAGGCAATTCAACGCCACGGCCTATGAACGAAACAGCCCGCCGAGAGGCGGGCTGTTCGCTGGGGCGGGACGATCAGCGGCGGCGGAACAGCGGCAGCGGTTCGTCGGTGGCGGCCTGGTAGGTCACCGAGAAGTCCTTCAGGCTTTGCAGCGCGTCTTCCGGGTCCTTGTCGGCACGGATGGCGAATGCGTCGAAGCCGCAGCGGGCCATGAAGAACAGCTGGTCGCGCAGCACATCGCCGATGGCGCGCAGTTCGCCTTTGAACTTGTAGCGGTCACGCAGCAGGCGCGCATTGGAGTAGCTGCGGCCGTCGGTGAATGCCGGGAAGTTCAGGGCGATGACCTGGAAGTGGTGCACGTCTTCGCCGATTTCCTCCGCTTCCTGGTCGCTGTCCAGCCATACACCCAAGCCACCATCGCGGGCCTTGAGCACATGGGCATGGTCGCGCCACATCTGCAGCGGGACGATGTAGTCGTCGCAGTTGGTCAGCTCGTCGAACGAGGTTTCCTTGGGCAGCAGGTGCCAGGTTTCGTCGACGATCTGGTTGTTCTTAATGATTCGCTGCATAGACGCGTTCCTTGAAGGGGTCGATGCCGATACGCTGGTAGGTGTCGATGAAACGCTCTTCCTCGGTACGTTGCTCGACGTACACGGCGATCAGCTTCTCGATCACATCGGCCATGTCATCCTGCGCGAAGGACGGGCCAAGGATCTTGCCCAGGCTTGCGCCGCGCGCGGCGTTGCCACCCAGCGACACCTGGTAGAACTCCTCACCCTTCTTGTCCACGCCGAGGATGCCGATGTGGCCCACGTGGTGGTGGCCGCAGGCGTTCATGCAGCCGGAGATGTTCAGGTCGATTTCGCCGATGTCGAACAGGTAGTCCAGGTCGTCGAAACGGCGCTGGATGGACTCGGCAATCGGGATCGACTTGGCGTTGGCCAGTGAGCAGTAGTCACCACCCGGGCAGCAGATGATGTCGGTCAGCAGGCCGATGTTCGGGGTGGCGAAGCCGCCCTCGCGCAGTTCCAGCCACAGCGCGTGCAGCTGGCGCTGCTCGACGTCGGCGAGGATGATGTTCTGCTCGTGCGAGGTGCGCAGGAAGCCGAAGCTGTAGCGTTCGGCCAGGTCGGCCACGGCGTCCAGCTGCTTGTCGGTCAAGTCACCCGGGGCAACACCGGTCGGCTTGAGTGACAGGGTCACAGCCACGTAACCCGGGCGTTTGTGGGCACGGGTGTTGCGCGAGCGCCAGCGGGCGAACCCTGGGTACTCGGCATCCAGTGCGGTGTAGTCGACGTTGTCGAGTGCGAGGTACTCGGGGTCGACGAAGTGGCGCGACACACGCTGCACTTCGGCCTCGGTCAGGGTGGTGCTGCCGCCCCGCAGGTGGACCATTTCGGCCTCGACCTTTTCGGCGAACACTTCCGGGGTAAGGGCCTTGACCAGGATCTTGATCCGCGCCTTGTACTTGTTGTCACGGCGACCGTAACGGTTGTACACGCGCAGGATGGCGTCGAGGTAGCTGATCAGGTCCTGCCACGGCAGGAACTCGTTGATGAACGAGCCCACCACCGGGGTACGGCCCAGGCCGCCACCGACCAGCACACGGAAGCCCAGTTCGCCGGCAGCGTTGCGCACCGGCTCCAGGCCGATGTCGTGCACTTCGATGGCCGCGCGGTCTTCCTGCGAGCCGTTGATGGCGATCTTGAACTTGCGTGGCAGGTAGGCGAATTCCGGGTGGAAGGTGGTCCACTGGCGGACGATTTCACACCATGGGCGCGGGTCGACGATTTCGTCTGCGGCCACACCGGCGAACTGGTCGGTGGTGGTGTTGCGCAGGCAGTTGCCGCTGGTCTGGATCGCGTGCATCTGCACGGTGGCCAGCTCGGCGAGAATGTCCGGGATGTCTTCCAGCGCCGGCCAGTTGTACTGCACGTTCTGGCGGGTGGAGATGTGGGCATAGCCCTTGTCGTAGTCGCGAGCGATCCTGGCCAGGGTGCGGACCTGGTTGGCGTTCAGCTGGCCGTACGGCACCGCGACACGCAGCATCGGCGCGAAACGTTGGATATAAAGGCCGTTCTGCAGGCGCAGAGGGCGGAATTCTTCTTCGCTCAGCTCACCGGCCAGGTAGCGGCGGGTCTGATCACGGAACTGCTTGACGCGGTCCTCGATGATCCGCTGATCGTACTCGTCGTATACGTACATAAAAGTCCTGTCTCAGGCATGCAGCTATTCGCGCGCACGGCCGCGCACTCCGGTACGGAGCCGGGGAACGATATCAGGTTGCAGTTATGCGCTAAAGTGATGTTTTTGCATATGAAAAGAACCAAATGGACTATGTGAGATTGACTGCCATTTGTGCGTTGAGCGTCGCCAGGCGTTTATAATCCGACGTTTGCTTCGCAGAGATGTGACCCCATGCTCAAGGCCCTGTGCCAAAGCTTGTGCCTTGTCTTGCCACTGGTGGCAAATGCGCAACCGGCTTCGGTGGTGTTCCTCAACCCGGGGCTGTCCACCGAGACGTTCTGGACCAGCTACACCCGCTTCATGCAGGCCGCCGCGGACGAGCTGGGCATGACCCTGCAGGTGCAATACAGCGAGCGCCGCGCCGACCTGACACTGACTCAGGCCCGGGCGATCCTGAGCGCGCCGCACCGGCCCGATTACCTGGTACTGGTCAACGAGCAGTACGTGGCACCGGAAATCCTGCGCCTGTCGCGTGGCACCGGGGTGAAGCTGCTGCTGGTCAACAATGGCCTGACCACCAGCCAGCGCCTCAGCATCGAGGCTCAGCCCGACAAGTATGCCGAGCCGCTGGGTACCTTGATGAGCAACGACGAGCAGGCGGGCTACCAGATGTTGCACTCGATGCTCGCACAACTGCCTCGCAACGCAGGGCCGGTGGATCTGCTTGCCTTTGCCGGGGTCAAGACCACCCCGGCCTCGCAGTTGCGCGTTGAGGGCATGCGCCGCGCCTTGGCCGATTTCCCTCAGGTGCGCTTGCGGCAGGTGGTATACGGCGGCTGGAATCGCCAGCGCGCCTACGAACAGGCGCAACAGTTGCTGGAGCGTTACCCGGCCACCCGCCTGGTGTGGTCGGCCAATGACCAGATGGCTTTTGGTGCCATGCAGGCGTTCGAGGAGGCCGGGTATACGCCGGGGCGTGATGTGCTGTTCGGTGCCGTCAACAGCTCGGCCGAAGCCTTGCGCGCGCGTATCGATGGGCGCTTGAGCGTGCTGATGGGTGGACATTTCACCCTTGGCGGTTGGGCCATGGTGATGCTGCACGATGATGCCCACGGGCTGGCGTTGAACCGCGACGGCCTGCGCGAGCGCCGTGTTCCGGTATTGCAGGAAATCGATCAGGCCAAGGCCCGGCGTTGGCTGAAGCTACTGGAAAGGGACGACTACGGCGTCGATTTTCGGCGTTACAGTGCCGAAGGGCGACCGCCCGGTTACCGTTACCCGTTTCTGGCGTCACCGGTCGAATATTGAATGACCCTGCTTGAGGGAAGGACATTGCTCGTCTTAACTGCTGGTGGTGAAGTGCATTCCCATAACCACTACAAGAGGCAATGCAATGGGAAACCCAACCAAGGTCCGCAAAGCTGACAGCAGTGTCGATGCCTGGGCGATCCTCTGCCTGATCGTTCTGGTGGTGGTCACTGCCGTGTATTGGGTCAGCCACCAGTGACTTGCAACTCAAGACCGTGATGTAGCAGGGCGCCTGCGGGAGGGAATCTCGCAGGCGCTTTATTATTGCCTGTGCCCGCCTCTTCGCGGTGGAAACATCTGCCTTGAGAATGACGCAGGACCGTCGTAGGAGCGGGTTTACCCGCGAAAGGGCCGGCCCTGCTGGCCAATCTCCACCCGCCGTTCATCGTTGCTGCTGCCACCGTATTCGCGGGTAAACCCGCTCCTATGTATGGACTCGCCCACACTGTCTAGCTGCTTTTTGAACATAGGAACCCGGTTGCATCTATGTATCAGGCCTATTCGAGGAAGCTTTTTGCTTCTGGCC
>NZ_JBTRAR010000018.1:0-131597 GCF_054611535.1 Pseudomonas sp. VEM90
ATCCGGCCCCTGCGCTGCGCTCCGGGGTCCCCTCGCTCCGGGCTTGCTCCCGGGAGGACCGCGCTGCAGGCCCCATCCTGGGGCCCAGCGCTTGACGGGCATCCATGCCCGTCACCTCCCTTCGCAAACCCTGCACTCGGCCTCCTGAAGTCGCAATCTGCGTCGCCTGAACTATCGCGCGCTTAGAAGCAAAAGCAGAAACAGAAACAGAAACAGAAACAGAACGACGCGCTGGCCTCAGCGTGGCTTCAAATCGAGCCGCCGCAGGTGGCAGGTTACTTCTTCACGGTCGTGGTAAAGCTGCTTGCAGGCAATCGACACCCTGATCTTGCGTGCCTTGAATGTTGCCTCCATACGGTCGAGCAGGCGCCGTACTTCGGCATAACGCTGCTTCATCGGCAACTTCAGGTTGACCACTGCCTCGCGGCACAACCCCTCACCCAGCCAGGTTTCGATCAGCGAGGTGGTACGCGCCGGCTTCTCGACGATATCGCACACCATCCAGTCTACCGGCTGCTTTGGCTGCCAGGTAAACCCATCGGCCATCAAGTGCTGGACCAGGCCGGTGTCCATGAGGCTTTCGGCCATCGGCCCGTTGTCAATGGCTGTCACCAGCATGCCACGGCGCACCAGCTGGTAGGTCCAGCCGCCCGGCGAGGCTCCCAGGTCGACACCGGTCATGTCATCACCCAGGCGCTGCTCCCACTGCTCACGCGGAATGAACTGGTGCCAGGCCTCTTCCAGCTTGAGTGTCGAACGGCTAGGTGCCTCGCGAGGGAACTTCAGGCGCGGGATGCCCATGGGCCACAAAGCGCTGTTGCTGGCCGATGCAACGCCGACAAATACCCGCCGGCCGCTGATGAAGGTCAGTAGCAAACGTGGGCGGCCAGGGTCGTCGACCAGGCGGCCGGCCTTCTCCAGGGCCTTGCGCAACGGCACTTCGAACTTTCGGCAAAAGGTAGACAATTCCTTGCCTTCGTTGCTGTCCAGCACCTCAAGCCACAAGCTACCGAACACCGGGAGATCGGCCAACTGCGCCAGCAGTACGCTGATGCGGTCACTTTCCGGCAGTTCGACGTAACCGCCACGTGCCCACTGCCGCGGGAAAATCAGCTGGTTGAAGCGCAGCTCCCCCATCAAGCGCTCGGCACCGCCCTCCTCGCTACAGACAAACTCGGCACTGGCACTTTGCGGCTTGCCTTTGGCATAGCCGGCAACACCCAGGCGGGCGGCATGTTCGCTGATCTCGGCGCAAACCTCGCCCTCGAAACCGGGCCGGCAATGCATGAACAGGGTATTCATCTCTCACTCCACTACGGCTGGCGCACCACAGGCGCCGGCAGGGCGGCGATGATAAAGGAAGTTCGGAACCTGCGACACGCCCCGCCGGTCCAGAAAAGGGTCAGGTAGCGTAAACCGGTCTAACCTGACCATTCAGCCAGGTCCGTGCCGTGCGGACCGATATAGAGCGGTGCTGCCGGCAAACCGTGAATATTTGCCGGGCACCGGTGCAGAAGGAGTTGGCAATGCCCTCGCTCGATAGCCTGAACACCCTCAAGCCCCTCAAGGTCGGCGACCAGACCTACCATTACTTCAGCCTCACCGAGGCCGCCCGCCAGCTGGGTGACCTGCAGCGTCTGCCCATGTCGCTGAAAGTGCTGCTGGAAAATCTGCTGCGCTGGGAGGATGGTGCGACCGTCACCGGCGACGACTTGCGCGCCATTGCCCACTGGCTGGGCGAACGGCGCTCCGACCGCGAGATCCAGTACCGCCCGGCGCGGGTACTGATGCAGGACTTCACCGGCGTACCCGCCGTGGTCGACCTGGCGGCCATGCGCGCCGCCATGGCCAAGGCTGGCGGCGACCCGCAACGGATCAACCCGCTGTCACCGGTCGACCTGGTGATCGACCACTCGGTAATGGTCGACCGCTACGGCACGCCGCACGCCTTCGCCGAAAACGTCGACATCGAAATGCAGCGCAATGGTGAGCGCTATGCCTTTCTGCGTTGGGGCCAGAGCGCCTTCGACAATTTCCGCGTGGTCCCCCCGGGCACTGGCATTTGCCACCAGGTCAACCTGGAATACCTGGGCCGCACGGTGTGGACCCGTGAGGCTGATGGCCGCACCTATGCCTTCCCCGATACCTTGGTAGGCACAGACTCGCACACCACCATGATCAACGGCCTGGGCGTACTCGGCTGGGGTGTCGGCGGCATCGAAGCGGAAGCGGCCATGCTCGGCCAGCCGGTATCGATGCTGATCCCCGAAGTGATCGGCTTCAAGCTGACCGGCAAGCTGCGGGAGGGCATCACTGCCACTGACCTGGTGCTGACCGTGACGCAAATGCTGCGCAAGAAAGGCGTGGTGGGCAAGTTCGTTGAATTCTATGGTGACGGCCTGGCCGAGCTGCCCCTGGCCGACCGCGCGACCATCGCCAACATGGCACCGGAATACGGCGCCACCTGTGGTTTCTTCCCGGTCGACCAGGTCACCCTGGACTATCTGCGCCTTTCGGGCCGCCCCGAAGCGACCGTGCAGCTGGTGGAGCAGTACTGCAAGGCGCAGGGCATGTGGCGCCTGCCCGGCCATGAGCCGTCATTCAGCGACACGCTGGCACTGGACATGGACGAGGTCGAAGCCAGCCTGGCCGGGCCCAAACGGCCGCAGGACCGCGTAGCACTGGGCCAGGTCAGCCAAGCCTTCGACCACTTCATCGAGCTGCAGCCCAAACCGCTGGCCAAAGAAGTTGGCCGCCTGGAAAGCGAGGGCGGCGGCGGTGTGGCGGTGGGCAACGCCGACCAGACCGGCGCAATCGACTACAGCCATCAGGGCCAGACCCACACCCTGCGCGATGGGGCCGTGGTGATTGCTGCGATCACCTCATGTACCAACACGTCCAACCCCAGCGTGATGATGGCTGCCGGGCTGGTGGCGAAAAAAGCACTGGAAAAGGGCCTGCAACGCAAACCTTGGGTCAAGAGTTCGCTGGCGCCGGGCTCCAAAGTCGTCACCGACTACTTCAAGGCAGCCGGGCTCACGCCCTACCTCGACCAACTCGGTTTTGATCTGGTCGGCTATGGCTGCACCACCTGCATCGGCAACTCCGGCCCGCTGGACGAGGCGATCGAAAAAGCCATTGGCAGCGCCGACCTCACCGTGGCCTCGGTGCTATCGGGCAACCGCAACTTCGAGGGCCGCGTGCACCCACTGGTCAAGACCAACTGGCTGGCCTCGCCCCCGCTGGTGGTGGCCTACGCCCTGGCCGGCAGCGTGCGCCTGGATCTGACGCGCGACCCGCTGGGGTCAGGCAAGGACGGCCAACCGGTCTACCTGCGGGATATCTGGCCGAGCCAGCAGGAAATTGCCGAGGCCGTGGCCAAGGTCGATACGGCGATGTTCCACAAGGAATACGCCGAAGTGTTTGCCGGTGATGCGCAATGGCAGGCCATCGAGGTGCCACAGGCCGCCACTTACGTGTGGCAGGCTGACTCCACCTACATCCAGCACCCACCGTTCTTCGACGGCATCGGCGGGCCGCCGCCACAAATTGCCAATATTCACGGCGCACGGGTGCTGGCACTGTTGGGCGACTCCGTGACCACTGACCACATTTCCCCCGCCGGCAACATCAAGACCGACAGCCCGGCCGGGCGCTACCTGCGAGAACAGGGTGTGGAGCCACGCGATTTCAACTCCTACGGTTCGCGTCGTGGCAACCATGAAGTGATGATGCGCGGCACCTTCGCCAACATCCGTATCCGCAACGAAATGCTGCCAGGTGAAGAAGGCGGCAACACCTTGCATGTGCCCACTGGCGAGAAGCTGTCGATCTACGACGCAGCCATGCGTTACCAGCAGGAAGGCACCCCGCTGCTGGTGATTGCCGGCCAGGAGTACGGCACCGGCTCGAGCCGCGACTGGGCAGCCAAGGGCACCAACCTGCTGGGGGTCAAGGCCGTGCTGGCAGAAAGCTTCGAGCGTATTCACCGCTCCAACCTGGTAGGCATGGGCGTGTTGCCGCTGCAATTCAAGGCCGGGCACAACCGCAAACAGCTGGGGCTGACCGGCAAGGAGCAGATCGACGTACTGGGGCTGGACGGCGCACATATCCGCCCCGGCATGAGCCTGCCCTTGCGCATTACCCGCGAGGATGGCCAGCAGGAACAGATCGAGGTGCTATGCCGGATTGATACCCTGAACGAGGTGGAGTACTTCAAGGCGGGGGGAATTCTGCATTATGTGTTGCGCCAGATGATCGCTGACTGAGACGGATAGCCTGGCACAAGATTTGTGCCGTTCTCTAAACCAAGCGCCGCGCGGGCGGCGCTTGGTTACATGGGCGCCGATGCCCCACAGCCGCAAGCGTCCAAGTCCCGCGCGACAGGGCTGGCCCTTGGCCACCCACTCGGTCATCATCTGACTCACCCGTCATTGATGGCAATCAATGAACCAAATATCCATTCAATAAAACCAGCGGCTTGCCGATACCTGTCGAAAGCCCTGCGGACTATCACCCATGCGTAACAACCAGCCGATTACCCAGAGAGAACGGACTTTCCCTGCCCAGCAGCGGTTGATCTCCACCACCAACGCCAAGGGTGTGGTCACCTACTGCAACGATGCCTTTATCGAAATCAGTGGTTTCACCCGCGAGGAGCTGACTGGCGCACCGCACAACCTGGTGCGCCACCCCGACGTACCGCCTGCCGTGTTTGCCCATATGTGGCAAACCCTCAAGCAGGGCCAGCCGTGGATGGGTATCGTCAAGAACCGCTGCAAGTCCGGTGACCATTACTGGGTCAACGCCTATGTTACCCCCATCTTCGATAACAACCAGGTAGTCGGCTTCGAGTCGGTGCGGGTCAAGCCCACCGCCGAGCAGATCCGCCGCGCCGAGGCCCTGTACCAGCGCATCAACCAGGGCAAGCCGCCGGTACCGCGCCGCGACAAGTGGCTGCCGGTGCTGCAGGACTGGCTACCGTTCATCCTGATCAGCCAGATGGGCTTCCTGATCGGCAACTGGCTGGGTCATTCCTGGGGCTTTGCCTTGGCCGCAGGGCTTTCGGTACCACTGGGCCTGCTTGGTCTGAGCTGGCAGCAACGCGGCCTCAAGCGCCTGCTGCGACTGGCCGAGCAAACCACTTCCGACCCACTGATCGCGCAGATGTACACCGACAGCCGTGGCGTGCAGGCGCGCCTGGAAATGGCGATGCTCAGCCAGGACGCACGCATGAAAACCTGCCTGACGCGCCTACAAGACAGTGCCGAACACCTGAGCGACCAGGCACGCCAGTCCGATGCCTTGGCGCACAAGAGCTCTTCGGGGCTGGAGCGCCAGCGGGTGGAGACCGAGCAAGTCGCCGCTGCGGTAAACCAGATGGCTGCCACCACTCAGGAAGTGGCCAACCATGTGCAGCGCACCGCCGATGCTACCCAGGAAGCCAACCGCCTGACCAGCCAGGGCCGGCAGATTGCCGGAGAAACCCGCGAGGCCATCGAACGTCTGTCGGCGGCTGTGGGCGAGACCGGCCAGACGGTTACGCAACTGGCCAAAGACAGCGACGAGATTGGAGGCGTGGTCGACGTGATCAAGGGCATCGCCGACCAGACCAACCTGCTGGCGCTGAACGCAGCCATTGAAGCGGCGCGCGCCGGTGAAATGGGCCGTGGTTTTGCCGTGGTGGCTGATGAAGTGCGTCAGTTGGCCCAGCGCACCGCCGAATCCACCGGGCAGATTCACGGTTTGATCGCCAAGCTGCAACAGACCGCCAGCAACGCAGTGCTGACCATGGAAACCGGCCACCGCCAGGCACAGGAAGGTGTTGATCGGGTTATGCAGGCTGACGAGGCGCTGGTAGGCATCAGCGAAGCGGTGGCCAATATCACCGACATGGCCACGCAGATTGCAGCTGCAACCGAGGAGCAGACCGCTGTGGCTGACGAGATCAGCCGCAACATCAGCACCATTGCCGAACTGGCCGACCAGACCGCCGAACAGGCGCAGCACTCGGCACTGCTGAGCGAGGAACTGACCAGCACGGCGGGCAGCCAGTATTCGCTGGTGGAGCGCTTCAACCGCTGAAGCTCGAGACTTCCGCTGGGGGTGACACCGGCTCTGCCGGTGTTCGCGGGTGAACCCGCTCCTACAACGGCTGTGCCGAACCACCGTACGTATGTAGGAGCGGGTTTACCCGCGAATACGGTAGCGCCGGCAACGGTGAACGGCGGGTGGAGATTGGCCCGCAGGCCCGGCCCATTCGCGGGTGAACCCGCTCCTACAACGGCTGTGCCGAACCACCGATGCGAATGTAGGAGCGGGTTTACCCGCGAACACGGTAGCGCCGGCAACGGTGAACGGCGGGTGGAGATTGGCCCGCAGGCCCGGACCATTCGCGGGTGAACCCGCTCCTACAACGGCTGTGCCGAACCACCGTACGTATGTAGGAGCGGGTTTACCCGCGAATACGGCAGCGCCGGCAACGGTGAACGGCGGGTGGAGATTGGCCCGCAGGCCCGGACCATTCGCGGGTGAACCCGCTCCTACAACGGCTGTGCCGAACCACCGTACGCATGTAGGAGCGGGTTTACCCGCGAATACGGTAGCGCCGGCAACGGTGAACGGCGGGTGGAGATTGGCCAGCAGGCCCGGCCCATTCGCGGGTGAGCTGTGCCGAACCACCGTACGTATGTAGGAGCGGGTTTACCCGCGAATACGGTAGCGCCGGCAACGGTGAACGGCGGGTGGAGATTGGCCCGCAGGTCGGGCCCTTTCGCAGGCAAGCCCGCTTGCTGTGTTACCAGTCCAACCGCAAGCGGCTCTCGAAGTAGCGCTCTTCGCCACTCAGCGGGTCCTCGAAACGCAGGCTTTGCGCCAGCAGTTTCAGCGGCCGCTGGTAGTCATCCTCTTCGTTGAGCAATTGCGGATAGAACGGGTCATTGCTGATCCCTGCCCCCAAGGCTGCCATGTGCACACGCAACTGATGGGTCTTGCCGGTCACTGGCGACAGCCCATAGCGCCATCGTTCACCGTTCTTCTCCAGCACCTCGGCCAGGGTTTCACTGTTGGCCTCACCCTCCACCTCATGCATGCGGAAAAATGGCTCGCCATGCACCAGGCGGCTTTTGTGCACCAGCGGAAAGGCATGCTGCGGCATGGCAGCGGCAATGGCCTGATAACGCTTGTCGATACGCCGCTCGGGGAACAGCCGCTGGTAGGCGCTGCGGCTGTGCGGGTTGGCGGAGAACAGCACAAGCCCCGCGGTGTGCCGGTCGATGCGGTGCAATGGCACCAGGTGCGGGTTGTCCAGGCGACGGATCAGGCGGCGCAACAAGGTCTGCTCGACGTATTCACCGGTCGGTGTCACCGGCAGGAAATGCGGTTTATCGGCCACCACCAGGTGCTCGTCCACATGCAGCACCACCTCCTGCACCGGGATCGGCCGTTCGTTCGGCACCTCGCGAAAGTAATGCAAACGCATGCCACGCTTGTAAGGCAGGTCAGCGGCAACTGCCTGCCCCGCGGCATCCAGCACTCGGCCACGGGCAAAACGGTCAAGCCACTGGGCGCGGTCGATGGCCTTGAAATGGTCACACAAACAATCGAGCACCGTCACCCAGTTACCAGGTGGCAGGCACACCGTACTGGCTTGCTGGCGGGCAGGGTCGAAAGGCGTGATCATGGCTGGGCTCGAGACGTTCATGGCCGCGCATTATCGCCCAAGCCCGCCCCCTCAACCAGCCCGGGCCATCGCCTCGCAGCGTTCCTTCAGCCAGCGCAGCACCTGCACCGGCTCCCAGCGCCCAGGGTCGTAGAGTGCATAGAGCAACCCCTGATAGCCCACCACATCCAGTCCTCGGTGGTAACCGGCCCGCTGGAACAAGGCCTCGATCTCGGCGAAGCAGGTGTTGAAGTGGACTTTGCCGAACGGCGTGCAGTCGCCGGTCACCAGGCCTTCGAGGCGCAGTTCCAGAACGGCGTCAGCCACCCGCTCCACGGGCATGCGGTTGACGCTGTACTTGAGTTGCTCGACATTGAGCATGGCTTTACCTCGATACTGTATTTATATACAGCATACGAATATCCCCTTGCTGCCGTCAATGCGCTTCATTGCAGACCCGCCAGGTAGCCGCTGCCTTTGCGCAGGGTCAGCACCTGCCTGCGCGGCGTGCCGCGCGTCACCGACAGATGCACCCATTTGTCGAATTCCAGGATCAACTGATCGAAGGGCACCGCACTTTCGCTGATGCGCCGGGCGGTCTCGCGCGGGCTGACCTCGATCACCGTGAAGTCCGCCGCCAGCCCTTGCACGTGCTGGCTGCCGGAGGCGCCACCGATCAACTGATTGACCCTTTCACTGCGATACCCGCTGCTGATGATGATGGGCGCGTCGAACAATGCACGTACCTGTTCCAGCGCACAGCACAGCAACTGCAGGTTGGCCCTGGCTTCGAGGGGCGGTGCATTATCGAACCCGTCCCGGGCAGCGAGCTGGGAGACGGTCATTTCATCGAAGGTGAAATGTGGAGTGATCAACATGGCGAGCTATTCCGATGATGGAGAAGGTTACCGGCGACGGTGCGCCTCCACCCGATCATCAGCTCGCTTCACAGATCATGGAGCAGGGTTGCAACTCCTCTGCAGCCATCATTGCCCAAGAAAGGCCACCACTTGTTCGGTATCGAACGGCCAGTGCAGCTCGGCGCCGTTGTCACAGCGCCTCAGCACCGGAATGATCAGGCCATAACGCTCGAACAAAAGCTCGTTCTCGGCGATGTCGACCAGCTCTACCAGCAGGCCATGATCGACGAGAGGCATCAACACGGCCTCGGCCACTTCGCACAGGTGGCAGCCGAGGGTACCGAACAGTTGACATTCAGGCAGCATGGGGCAGGTCCCGGGTTGGCGTACACAGAAGCCTATTCTAGGCCCGCTACGCCCACCCTGCACCTGACCTGGCTCAATCCTGGCTGGTAGCACCGATTCGGTGCAGCGACAGGTCCGCGCCCTGGAACTCCTGCTCATGGCTCAAGCGAAGGCCATGCAGCGCACGAATTGCTCCGTACACGGCAAAGCCACCAGCCAAGGCCACCAGCACACCCATCAGGCTGCCCAGCAGCTGGCTGACCAGGCTGACACCGCCCATGCCGCCCAACGCCACCTGGCCGAACACACCACAGGCGATGCCCCCCCACACGCCACACAGGCCATGCAACGGCCACACACCCAGGACATCGTCGATTTTCCAGCGATTTTGCGCTGCGGTGAAGGTCCAGACAAACAGAGCCCCCGCCACCAGGCCGGTGACCAGCGCTCCAACCGGGTGCATCAGATCGGAACCTGCGCAGATCGCCACCAGCCCGGCCAGCGGGCCGTTATGCAGGAAGCCCGGGTCGTTGCGCCCGGCCAGCAACGCTGACAGGGTCCCCCCCACCATGGCCATCAGCGAGTTGATCGCCACCAGGCCGCTGACGCCCTGCAAGGTCTGAGCACTCATGACGTTGAACCCGAACCAGCCGATGATGAGGATCCACGAGCCCAGCGCCAGAAAGGGAATGCTCGACGGCGCGAACGCCACCAAGCGGCCATCGCGGTAACGCCCACGGCGCGCTCCCAACAGCAGTACCGCCGCCAGCGCCAGCCAGCCCCCCATGGCATGTACCACGACAGACCCGGCAAAGTCATGGAACGGTGCGCCGAAGCGTGCCTGCAGCCAAGCCTGCACGCCCAGGTTGCCGTTCCACACCACACCCTCGAAGAACGGATAGACGAACGCCACGATCAACGCCGTGGCGCACAACTGCGGCACGAATCGCGCCCGCTCGGCGATGCCCCCGGAAATGATCGCCGGAATCGCCGCCGCAAAGGTCAGCAGGAAGAAGCACTTGACCAGCGCATAGCCATGGTCGACAGCCAGCGTCGTCGCCGGCTGGAAGAAGTTGACCCCATAGGCGATCCAGTAGCCTATAAAGAAGTAAACCAGCGCCGAGATGGCAAAGTCACTGAGGATCTTCGACAAGGCGTTGACCTGGTTCTTGTGGCGCACCGTGCCCACTTCAAGAAACGCAAAGCCGGCATGCATGGCCAGCACCAGAATGGCGCCCATGAGAATGAACAGGGTATTGGAACCGTGGACCAGAGAGTCCATAGCGCTGTGCATGTTTTCCATGAAATAGGCAGACCTGCTGAAAAAGGCACCAGGACAGTTCAAGAACCTGCATCCCTGCACCGAAACGGTGCCAGCCCCTACCCTGTTCAGGTGAGCGGGGTGAAGCCTGCGTGGTTTTTTCTTGGGTTTGTCGTGGATTGGGTTAAGGTTTATCGGTATCCGCTGAGTGGGCGCCCTGAATCGGCGCAAAACCGGTCACAGGCGCTCCGCAACGTGGCAAAGACTTAGCAAGGCCCATACCAGCACCCGCACTTGAACCTTCAATGCGTGCTGTCACTCGAACTACCAACACTCATCGACAGGGAGAGACCCATGGCCAGCAAATCGGCAAAGAATGCACAAGAGATATTGATGGCTGACTTCCAGGCCTTGGTGCGCGACACCGAGAAGCTGCTGGCCGACACCGCCAACCTGGCCGGCGACCAGGCCGACGAATTGCGCGAGCAGATTCACGAGCGCCTGGCCCAGGCCCGCGAAACCCTGCAGCTGACCCAGGACTCGGTACGAGAACGCGGTCAGGCGGCGCTGGGCAGCGCCGAGCAGTACGTGCAGGAAAACCCGTGGCAGGCGATCGGCATCGCGGCCGGTGTCGGCCTGTTGATCGGTCTGCTGGCCAACCGGCGCTAAGGGGAACCCATGGAGAATGACGCCAACGGCGCCGGCGCTTCGGGCAAGCGCCTGGGCGCAGCCATGCTGGGGCTGCTGCACAGTCACATCGAGCTGTTCGGTATCGAGTTACAGGAGCAGAAGGGCCGCACCTTGAGCCTGCTGCTGTTCGCTGGCCTGGCGCTGGTGTTCGCCCTGCTGCTGCTGACCGCACTGTCCGGGCTGCTGCTGGTGCTGCTGTGGGACAGCTATCGACTGGCCGGTATCATTGGCCTGTGCGTGTTCTATGGCATTGCCGCACTGTACTGTGCCATGCGCCTGAAGGCGGCGGTGTTCGACGAATCATCGCCCTTCGGCGCCACCCTCGAAGAACTTGCCAAGGACAGGGAGCGCCTGTTGCCATGAGCCTGCCAGAACTGCCAAACACGCGTAACCCGCGCGAACTGCGCAAGGCGCTGCTGCGCCTGCGCATGGAGATGCACCGCCAGGAAATCCGCCATGAGTCCGGGCAGTTGCTTGAACCACTGCGCCGCGTGCGCGGTATGGGCAGCTCGTTACATGAAGGCCTGGGTATCAAGCATGCGCCACTGTGGGGCATCGGCGCCGTGGTGGCGCTGGGCTTTCTCACCGGCAAGGGCGTACGCAGCGGCAACCTGACGCGCCTGGTACGGTTGGGCAGCACCCTGCTGCCGCTGGTACGCCTGTACCTGCAAGGCAGCCGCCGCCCCTGACCAGTGCGCGTCCCGGCAGCACAATGCCCTTGCTGCGGGGTATGCTGCTGCCTTCAAACTACAGGAGAACGCGCCTTGGACTGGCACACCTTGCTTACCCGCGAACGGCTGGGCAAAGCCCTGTACAGCGCCGATGAACTCGGGCGCAGCCCCTTCCACAAAGACCATGACCGCATCATTTTCTCCGGCGCCTTCCGCCGCCTCGGCCGCAAGACCCAGGTGCACCCGGTGTCGAGCAACGACCATATCCATACGCGCCTGACTCATTCGCTGGAAGTCAGCTGCGTCGGCCGCTCGCTGGGCATGCGCGTCGGCGAAACCCTGCGCGACAACCTGCCGGACTGGTGCGCCCCCAGTGATCTGGGGATGATCGTGCAGTCAGCCTGCCTGGCCCACGACATCGGCAACCCGCCATTCGGCCACTCCGGCGAGGACGCCATTCGCCATTGGTTCCAGCAGGCCGCCGGGCGTGGCTGGCTGGACGACATGAGCGATGACGAGCGGGCCGACTTTCTCAACTTCGAAGGCAATGCCCAAGGCTTTCGCGTGCTCACCCAACTGGAATACCACCAGTTCGATGGGGGGACGCGGCTGACCTATGCCACCCTCGGCACCTACCTCAAGTACCCTTGGAGCGCCCGCCATGCCGACGCCCTGGGCTACAAGAAACACAAGTTCGGCAGCTATCAGAGCGAACTGCCCCTGCTCGAACAGATCGCCCGCAAGCTCGGCCTGCCGCAGCTGGAACACCAGCGCTGGGCGCGCCACCCACTGGTGTATCTGATGGAGGCTGCCGATGACATCTGCTACGCGCTGATCGACCTGGAAGACGGCCTGGAAATGGAGCTGCTGCAATACGCCGAAGTCGAAGCGCTGTTGCTCGATCTGGTCGGCGATGACCTGCCAGAAACCTACCGCCAGCTCGGCCCACGCGACTCCCGCCGACGCAAACTGGCCATCCTGCGCGGCAAGGCCATCGAACACCTGACCAACGCCGCCGCCCACGCCTTCGTCGAACAACAGCAGGCGTTGCTGGCCGGGCAACTGGCGGGCGACCTGGTGGAACACATGCATGGCCCAGCCAAACGCTGCGTACTGCAAGCCAAGGACATGGCACGCAACAAGATCTTCCAGGACAAGCGCAAGACCCTGCACGAAATCGGCGCCTACACCACCCTGGAGATTCTGCTGAACACGTTCTGCGGTGCAGCCCTGGAACAGCACGGTGGACGTACGCCATCGTTCAAGAGTCGCAGGGTGCTGGACCTGATCGGCAACAATGCACCAGACCCGCATGCCTCGTTGCACAGCGCCTTCCTGCGCATGATCGACTTCATCGCCGGCATGACCGACAGCTATGCCAGCGAAATGGCCCGGGAGATGACCGGGCGCTCCAGCCCGACCTGAAACGCGTAGGTGCAGCGCGGGCCAGGCCAGACGCTGCACCACACTTGCAGGAAACTTCCTACACCAACGGGGGCCAGACTAAACAGCACGAATAAAAACTAATGAAAAGTTACCAAAATCGCTTTGACATCTAGTTAAACGCGACTATTACGTAGTCTATTTTGTTTTATCCTGTAAGCCGTTTCCCATATGAGCCTAACAGCCATTCCTCGCACGCCCGATGACTTCCAACTGCGATAAGGTGCCTTCTGTCACCCTCAATCGATCGCAGGGAAGTTGAACATGCACTCCATATTTATCGTTGACGACCACCCGGTCATTCGCCTGGCCGTCCGTATGTTGCTGGAAAACCAGAATTACAAGATTGTCGGCGAGTCGGACAACGGCGTAGACGCCATGCAGATGATCCGCGAGAGCAACCCCGACCTGGTCATCCTGGACATCAGCATCCCCAAGCTAGACGGCCTGGAGGTGCTGGCCCGCTTTCAGAGCATGGCCCTGCCCTTGAAGGTTCTGGTATTGACTGCACAGTCCCCGGCATTGTTTGCGGTACGTTGCATGCACTCGGGCGCAGCAGGTTATGTCTGCAAGCAGGAAGACCTGAGTGAACTGCTCAGCGCAATAAAGGCCGTACTGGCCGGTTATAACTACTTCCCCAGCCAGGCAATAAAAAACAACCAGGCGACCGACAGTGACCTGCAACTTTTCCGCCAGGTAAATGACCGCGAACTGATGGTACTTCAACTCTTCGCCCAAGGCCGCAGCAACAAGGAAATTGCCAAGGGCATGTTCCTCAGCAGCAAGACTGTCAGTACCTACAAAAAACGCCTCATGCACAAGCTGCAAGTCAATACGCTGGTCGACCTGATCGAGATGGCCAAGCGCAACGCGCTGGTCTAACGTGGTCATGGCCCGATCTATCAATCGTCTGCTGCTCGCCCTGCTGCTGTTCAGCGGCGCAGCACAGGCCAGCCACCGCGAAGCCGCTTCCTTTACGTTGATCGCGCGCTCATCGGCCCGACCGGTCCAGCCCGTGCTCACGTCCGAACAACGACAATGGCTCGAAGACCGTCAGGAACTGGTGCTGGGCACCTCGGCACCCGACTATCCGCCGTTCGACATCACCGGTGGCGGCAACGACTACCAGGGCCTGACCGCCGAATATGCAAGCCTGATCGGCAAGGCCTTGCAGTTACCAGTGAGGGTGCTGCGTTTCTCCAGCCGGCAGGCAGCGGTGGAGGCGCTACGACACGGCGATATCGACCTGCTGGGCAGCGCCAATGGCTACGAAGCGGCCAGTGACGGCCTGGTACTGTCGCAGCCCTATGCCGTCGACCAACCCGTACTGGTAACGCGTGAAGACGAGAACCGGGCGCTGGACATGGACCTTGCCGGCATGCGCCTGAGCATGCTCTACCACTATTTGCCCAGACAGGAAGTCCTCAGCGTCTACCCAAAGGCCGACCTACTGGCCTTCGGTTCTTCCAGCCAGGCACTGAATGCCGTCGCGTTCGGCCAGGCCGACGTGTTCATCGGCGATACCATCTCCACGCACTATCAGCTCAACCGCGGCCATCTGCCCGGGCTGCGCATGGCCAACTTCGGCAAGCACGAGGCCATCGGCTTCGGTTTTGCCTTGCGCCAGCAAGATACCGTGCTGCTGGACCTGGTGAACTCCATCCTGGACAGGCAGAGCCCGGCCATACGCTCCAGTATCTTCAAACGCTGGAGTGCTGGCAGCGACCTGCTGCTGAGCGATCGCCAACTGCAGTTGAGCGAGGCCGAGCAACAGTGGTTGCAGAAGCATCCCGTGATGCGGGTGGCGGCAGATGACGCGGCTGCGCCTCTGTCCTATTTCGATGATTCGGGGCATTTCCGAGGCATCACCGCCGACCTGCTGGAGCTCATTCGCCTGCGCACCGGGTTGCGTTTCGAAGTGCAGCGCGCCAATGGCATTGCCGACATGGTCGCCCGCCTCAAGGATGGCCGGGCTGATGTCATCGCCGCACTGGCCAGTGCCGGGAAAGCAGGGGACGATCTGCAAATCAGCCGCCCCTACCTCGAAAGCGCCTATGTGCTGGTGAACCGCAAGGGCAACAACACACTGAGTTCACTGGAGCAGTTGCAGCGGCATCGCATCGCCATTACCCGCTACAGTACCCTGAACGCCATGCTGTCCCGGGACTATCCAAAGATAAGCTGGGTCGAGACCGAAAGCGCGTTCTACGCCATGGCGTTGCTCAACAGCGGGGCCGTCGATGCGGTGATCACCACCCTGATCGACGCCAACCACGCCTTGGCCAGCAACCCCGAGTTGGTCATCCGCACCTCGGTCGACAGCGAACCCGCCAACTTCGCCATGGCCACCACAGCCCCGTCACCGGCGCTGTTGTCTATCCTCGACAAGGCTTTGCTGAGCATCTCACCGGAGGAGCTGGGGATAATCAACAACCGCTGGCGCGGCTTTGGCAGGCATGAGGATGACAACACCAAAGGCTACAGCCGGCTTGCCCTGCAGGTGGTGCTGGCCACGGCCGTACTTCTGCTGCTGGCCTTGCTCTGGAATGCCCGCCTGCGCCTGCAGATTCGCCAACGCCAGCGCGCCGAACGCGCGCTGAACGACCAACTGGCATTCATGCGCGCCCTGCTCAACGGTACGCCCCACCCCATGTATGTGCGTGACCGCGAGGGTTGCCTGAAAAGTTGCAACTACAGCTACCTTGAAGCGGTGCAGGCCCGCTCCGATCAAGTGATCGGCAGAAAACTGAACGACAGCCTGTTTGCCGATTCCGAGCAGGCCCTGCAGATCCAGGCTGATTACCAGAAAGTCATGGCTGCTGGCTCGCCGCTGATCAAGGACCGTCCATTACGGATCAAGGGCCGGGACCTGACCATCTACCACTGGATCTTGCCGTACCGCGACTCCCTGGGTGAGGTGCAGGGGATCATCGGTGGCTGGATCGACATCAGCGAACGCCGCCAACTGGTCATGGAGCTGCGCCAGGCCAAGCAGCAGGCCGACGATGCCAACCGCGCCAAGAGCACGTTCCTGGCAACCATCAGCCACGAAATCCGTACCCCGATGAACGCCGTGATCGGCATGCTGGAACTGGCGGTAAAGCGCGCCGACCAGGGCCGGGTGGACCGCAGCGCGCTGGAACTGGCGCACCATTCGGCCAAAGATCTGCTAGGCCTGATCGGTGACATTCTCGACATCGTACGCATCGAGTCCGGGCACTTGTCCCTGGCCCCGGAGGTGGTCGACCTGGCGGCGCTGGTCGAATCGGTGGGGCGCATGTTCGATGGCCAGGCGCGGCAGAAAGGCCTGGTCCTGGAGGTGCAGATAGCCCCGGCCGCACGCTGCCATGTCCTGCTTGACCCGCTGCGCTTCAAGCAGGTGCTGTCCAACCTGGTGAGCAATGCCATCAAGTTCACCGAGCATGGTCAGGTGCGCATCTGCGTCGGCTTGCTGGATGATGGTACCAGCACACCGGCAGTACTGGAGCTGGAGGTGCGCGACAGTGGCATTGGCATCCACCCCGATGACCTGCAGCGCCTGTTCAACCCGTTCATCCAGGCCAACCCGCACAGCCAGGGCGCCCGTGCAGGTACCGGGCTGGGCCTGGCCATCTGCCGCAACCTGTGCGAAATGATGGGCGGCAGCCTGACCATGAAAAGCCTGGAGGATGTCGGTACCCAGGTACGCCTGAAGATGCCGCTGCAACGGGTTGATGGCGCAGCGCAGCCGACACCGCTGCCCGAGCAGCTCGACGTGCCCGACCCACGGCTGAACGTGCTGGTCATTGATGACCACCCGGCCAACCTGCAACTGATGGCGCAACAACTTGGCTACCTGGGCCTGGAGCACGCCAGCGCCCGCGATGGGCGAGAAGGCCTGGCCGCCTGGCGCACAGGCGAGTTCGATGTACTGGTACTCGACTGCAACATGCCGCACATGAATGGTTACCAGCTGGCGACTGCCGTGCGCGCCGAAGAACGCCATGGCAAGCGGCCACGCTGCACCATCCTCGGCTATACCGCCAACGCACAGCCCGAAGTACGCCGCAAGTGCCTGACCGCCGGCATGGACGACTGCCTGCTCAAGCCCATCAGCCTGAGCACCCTCAGCCAGCGCCTGGCTGGCATTCGCCCGCGCCGCCAGCGCCGCCCCCGCCGCAGGCTGTACCAGCTGGACGGCCTGGCCGCCGTGGTCGGGCCTGACCCGGTCGACCGTCAGCGCTTCCTGGAAGCCTTGCATCAGAGCCTTCAGGCCGACCTGGCCAGCCTGATGGCGCTGCACCCGCAGCATGACAGCGGCGCCATTGCCGAGCAGGCCCACAAGGTGCTCAGCGCCGCGCGGATGCTGGAAGCCCCTGACCTGATGGCGGCCTGTGAAGCCCTCGAGGCCAGCGGCTTGTCCACTGCCCAGGTGCGCCTGCGGCGCCAGGCACTGGCACGGCATATGTGCCGAGTGGAACGTGCGCTGGCCAAGGAATTGGCCACAAGCACAGACACTCAGGCAGGCAGCCAGCCATGTTAACTGGTAGACTGCGCGGCGTTATTACCTAAGAGGATTGTTTCATGGCCACAAACCGCTCCCGTCGTCTGCGCAAGAAGCTGTGTGTCGACGAGTTTCAGGAATTGGGCTTCGAGCTGAACCTGGAATTCAAGGAAGATCTGGACGACCAGGCAATCGATGCTTTCCTCGACGCGTTCCTGGAAGAAGCCATGGACGCCAACGGCCTGGATTATGTAGGCGGTGACGATTTCGGCCTGGTGTGCTCGGTCAAGCGCGGCTCGGTCAGCGAAGAACAGCGCGCTGCCGTTGAGGCCTGGCTGAAGGGCCGTGGCGAACTGACCAAGGTCGAAGTCAGCCCGCTGCTGGACGCCTGGTACCCGGAAAAGCCGATCAACAAGGCTGAGTGATACTTGTCAGCTTCGGGCTGAGAAGGTTGACTGCTGAAAAGGCCACCCCATTCGGGTGGCCTTTTTATTGACGATGCTTTTCCGTCGAACGTGACGCATCGCGGCTGCGCTTGGGGCATAATGCGTACTGTTTACGTCGTGGGGCCATCATCTCTTACAGCCCCAAAGCCCTTTTCCCTCGCCGCAGGGTATTCGCTCACTATGATCAAAATGCTTCGTCCCCTCGTTCTTGCCGGCCTGCTGTTGCCGCTTGCCTTGCCCAGCCACGCCGCCGTCAATACCACCCTGCCTGCCAAAGTGCAGCAGGCGCTCAAGGCCAACAAACTGCAGGACACAGCGCTGTCGCTGGTGATGCTGCCGCTGGACGGCCCCGGCACCCCGACCGTATTCAATGCCGATGTGTCGGTGAACCCGGCGTCGACCATGAAACTGGTTACCACCTACGCCGCCCTCGAGCTGCTTGGCCCGACCTTCCAGTGGAAAACCGAGTTCTACACTGACGGCACCCTGAACAACGGCGTGCTTAACGGCAACCTCTACCTTAAAGGTGGCGGTGACCCCAAACTGAACATGGAAAAGCTGTGGCTGCTGATGCGTGACCTGCGCGCCAATGGCGTGCGCACCGTCACCGGTGACCTGGTGCTGGACCGCAGCCACTTCGTGCAACCCAACCTGCCGCAGTTCAACGACGACGGCGGTGATGAGAACAAGCCGTTCCTGGTCAAGCCCGACTCGCTGCTGGTCAACCTCAAGGCCCTGCGTTTCGTGGCCCGCAATGACGGTGGCAAAGTCACCGTCGCAGTCGAGCCGCCTATTGCCCGCATCCGCATCGACAACCAGGTCAAGGCGGTAGCCTCGAAGAAATGCACCGGTGATGTGCGCTACAACCCGGTGCCTCAGGCCGACGGCATCAGTGTAACGGTCAGCGGCCAACTGGGTGACGGCTGCAACTCGCAAACCTATCTGTCGCTGCTCGACCACCCAACCTACGCCGCCGGTGCCGTGCGCGCGATCTGGAGCGAGCTGGGCGGCAACATCCAGGGCGGCGACCGCATCGAGAATGTGCCCAAGAGTGCTCGCCTGCTGGCCCGCGCCTTCTCGCCCGACCTGGTGGAAGTGATCCGCGACATCAACAAGTACAGCAACAACACCATGGCCCGGCAGCTGTTCCTGAGCCTTGGCGCGCAGTTCCGCACCGATGCCGATGGCGACGACGCCCGTGCTGCCCAACGCGTGGTACGCCAATGGCTGGCGAAAAAGGGCATTACCGCGCCGCATCTGGTGATGGAAAACGGCTCTGGCCTGTCGCGTGCCGAACGGGTCAGTACCCGGGAAATGGCCGAGATGCTCAAAGCCGCCTGGAAGAGCCCTTACGCGGCCGAGTTCATGAGCTCGATGCCGCTGGTGGGCATGGACGGCACGATGCGCAAGCGTCTCAAGCGCACTGCGATGACCGGTGAAGGCCATATCAAGACCGGCACACTGAACACTGTGCGTGCGATTGCCGGCTTCAGCCGTGACCGCAACGGGCATACCTGGGCGGTGGCGGCGATCCTCAACGACCCGAAACCGTGGGGAGCCTCGCAGGTGCTGGACCAGGTGTTGCTTGACCTGTATCGCCAGCCGAAGCTGGCTGGCAGCACAGCGTCCAACTGACTCCACCGGCATTACCCGGGCCGGCTTCCGCGGTCGACGCGGGAGCGGCCTTGCGTCGCGCAAGGGCCGCAAAGCGGCCCCTACGCCGACCGCGCGCACTGTTTTATACCGGCTCTCCCTCCACCCGGTCCCGGCCGGCCTGTTTGGCCGCGTACACGCCGGCATCGGCGCGCAACAGCAAGGCATCGGCGCCCTCGCCCGACCGCCACTGCGCCACACCAAAGCTCGCGGTCACCTGGCCCACACCTTCCACCGGCACATTGCGCACCCCTTGCCACAACTCCAACGCCAGCAGCCGCGCCTGGTCGACATCACTGCCCGGGCAAAGCACCATGAACTCTTCCCCGCCCAAGCGGCAGAACACATCGGTACGGCGTAGACGCTGACCGATGCGCTGGCACAGGCTCCGCAACACCCGGTCGCCGACGGCATGACCAAAACGGTCGTTGATGCGCTTGAAGTGATCGATGTCGAGCATGATCACCGACAGTGCCAAGCCATCGCGCTGGGCCCGTTCCAGTTCGATCTTGAGCCGCTCCTGGAAGTAGCGACGGTTATGGATTCCGGTCAGCGAGTCGGTGACCGACAGCGCCCGCAACTCTTCCTCCACGCCCTTCAGGTCGGAGATGTCTGTCAGGTAGCCATGCCACAGGGTGCAGCCCTGCTCGCCCACTTCCGGCGTTGCCTCGCCACGCACCCAGCGCAGCCCCGCCCGTGGCAGGCAGACACGATACTCCTCGCGCCAGGGTGACAGGTGTTCGGCCGAATAGCGCACCGAGCGGCGCACACGCTCCAGGTCATCAGGGTGGATACGTTCGAACACCGCCGCGGCATCCTCACGCAACTGCATCAGGTCGACCTCGTAAATGTCATACAGGCCCATGCTGGCGTATGGAAAGCACGAATGGCCATTGGCGTCCAGGCGGTATTGGTAGATGCCGCCCGGCACCTCGGCGCTGAGCTTTTCCAGCAACCGGTCACGTGCAGCCAACGCCTCATGCACCCGGCACCGCTCGGTAACGTCAATGCAGATGGCCAGGTAGCCAACCCACAACCCCTGTTCGTCGAGCATGGCAGTCACCAGCATGTTGGCGACCAGCTGGCTGCCATCGGCACGTAGCAAGGTCCACTCGCCGGGCTCGGCCCCATGCGCCTGCACCGTTTCAGCGAACATCGCCTGGCCGCCAGCAATGGCGCGGCCAAAGCGCAAGCTCAAGGCCTGGGCACGCAGGTTGAGCTCCTCCGGCAGTACCAGGTCTTCAAGGCGCAACCGGCCGATCGCTTCGCTGGCCGCGTAACCGAGCATGCGTTCGGCACCGGCGTTGAACGTGCTGACCACCCCTTTGAGGTTGGTGGCGATGATCGCCACCTGGGTCGCGGCATCCAGCACACTGCGCAGTTGGTTGTGGGTGCCACGCAACGACTGCTCGCTGACCTGCAACTCTGCAGTACGCTGCGCCACCAGGGCCAGGGCGCGCTGACGCTGGCTGAACAGGCTGTAGAGCAGCACGCTGAGCAACAAGCTCAACAATCCGCCCAACAAACCGACCGCCAGCACTGCCGAGGAGCGGTTCCACTGCACGAACGCCTGGCTCGGTTGAATGCTCAGCTGGAAATGGTGATCGGCCAGGCGCAACAACTGATTGCTGGCCAGGGCCAAGGGCGCGACCGGATTTTGCGAATCGAACATCACGACCGGGCCTTGTAACCCAGACGGGTCCGTGATGCGCACGACAAGATTGTCATCAGCCGCGACCGGCCGACCGTCGCCGACCAGCTCGCGCATGCTCAGCAAGGCCACCACATAACCGGCTGCCGCACCGCGAGGATCGGCATCGGAGAATACCGGCGCCACCATCAGCAGGCCGCGCTCTGCCGAGCGGGAATCGAACAGGGCCAATGGCTCGGACACCGCCATGCTGCCCGGCCCCAGCGCCCGCGCCAGGACCGCCTGGGGCCCGCTTTGACCAGCGAGGTCCAGGCCATAAGGCAACCCAGGCCGTTCGCCCGATTGGGTATAGAGCACCGGAAAGTAATGGTCGCGCTGCGACGCCGGGCGCCATTGGCCTTGCGCGTCCTGGTCACGGATCACATAGCCTGGGCCGGTATGGGCACTGGCCAGACGCTCGAATTCGGCGCGTTGCGCAGCCTCGACGCGGGGCGCCCAGGCATAGGCCAGAGTGCGTTGCAGCAATGGCCGAGCGTAACCTTCGAATTCGCGCGGGGTGATTTCGTTGGAAAAGCTGAAAAACCGCCGAAGCCCATCCAGGCGCTGCTGCTGTTCGTCAAAGCGCTCGGCAATACGGCTGAAGCGCTCGCTGGCCAGCAACTCGAAGCGCTGGCGCAGCTGCTGCTTGTAGAAGGTGTGCGCGGCAAATGCCAAGACAGCGGTCAACAAGCCGCCGGCCACCAGTGCGATCAGCGCCATCACCCAGGCGGACGCCCTCTCTGTGCACAAGCCAAGCAACCGCGCACGCACGCCACACTTTGACATACACCCATCTCGTCACGTCAGCGTCCTGCGGATTATCTTGCCCTGCCCTCAGTTATAGCTATTGGCCATTAGCCGCGCAATGTACCTCGTCGCCTCACCGAAGCTGCATACGCCAGGCGCGATGGATGCGGTTATTACGGGCGAAGTCCGGGTCCAGGGTCTGGGCGCTGATTTCTTCTACCACGTACCGCGCCATCAGGTGTTCGTCCAACTGGAACTTGCGGAAGTTGTTGGAGAAATACAGCACGCCACCCGGCGCCAGACGGGCCATGGCCAGGTCCAGCAGTTGCACATGATCACGCTGCACGTCGAATACGCCTTCCATACGCTTGGAGTTGGAGAAGGTTGGCGGGTCGATGAAGATCAGGTCGTAGCTGTCACGGTTGCCTTCCAGCCAGGCCATTACATCGCTCTGCTCCAGGCGGTTGCGCTCGGAATAGCCATTGAGCGCCAGGTTGCGCCGTGCCCAGTCCAGGTAGGTTTTCGACAGGTCGACGCTGGTGGTGCTGCGCGCACCGCCCTTGGCCGCGTGCACGGTGGCCGTGGCGGTGTAGCAGAACAGGTTGAGGAAGCGCTTGCCAGCGGCCTCGCGCTGGATGCGCATACGCATCGGGCGGTGGTCGAGGAACAGGCCGGTATCCAGGTAGTCGGTGAGGTTGACCAGCAGCTTGACGCCACCTTCGTTCACCTCCTGGAAGCGGCCCTCGGTAGCCTGACGTTCGTACTGGCGGGTACCGCTTTGCCGCTCGCGACGCTTGAGCACTACACGCTGCGGCGAAATGCCCAGCGCCTGCGGGATGGCCACCAGTGCATCGAGCAGACGCGCCTGAGCCTTGTCCGGGTCGACCGAACGTGGCGCGGCGTATTCCTGCACGTGTACCCAGTCCTGGTACAGGTCGACCGCCAAGGCATATTCGGGCATGTCGGCATCGTACAGGCGGTAGCAGTCGACCTGCTCGCGACGGGCCCACTTGCCCAGTTGCTTGAGGTTCTTCTGCAGGCGGTTGGCGAACATCTGCGCCCCTTCCGACAGCCGCGCTGGCTCACTGGCCTGCGGCGCCTGCTGACGGGTTTCGGTGCCTTCAGGCTGCGCTTCGCGGCGTTCACCCGTGACGAACTGGTCAGGCTGCACCTTGAACAGCAGTAGCTTGCATGGCAATGCGCCGTTCCAGAACGCGTACTGCTTGTGGCTACGAATGCCCATGCGCTTGCCCAGTTGCGGCGCGCCGGTGAATACCGCTGCTTCCCAGCCCATGCAGGCCTGGCGCAGGCGCTCGCCCAGATTCTGGTAGAGGTACAGCAGGCTGGCTTCGTCACCCAGACGCTCACCGTAGGGCGGGTTGCTGATGACCAGGCCTTTCTGGTTCTGGTCCGGGCGTGGCTCGAAGGTGCTGACTTCGCCTTGGTAGATCTTCACCCAGTCGCCCAAGCCGGCACGCTCGACGTTGTTGCGACCCGGCTGGATCAGCCGCGGGTCAGCCTCGTAGCCACGGATCCACAGCGGTGGCTTGGCCAGGCCGGCCTGCGCGCGGGCCTGAGCCTCGTCATGCACCTTGCGCCACAGCGCCGGCACATGGCCGAGCCAGGCGCTGAAGCCCCAGCGTTCGCGCTTGAGGTTGGGGGCGATATCGGCGGCGATCATCGCGGCCTCGACCAGGAAGGTACCCACACCGCACATCGGGTCGGCCAGGGCACCACCTTCGGCCGCGATACGCGGCCAGCCAGCACGGATCAGCACCGCTGCCGCCAGGTTTTCCTTCAGCGGCGCGGCACCTTGCTGCAGGCGGTAGCCACGCTGGTGCAGGCTGTGCCCGGACAGGTCGAGGGACAGAATGGCCTCGCCGCGGTCCAGGCGCAGGTGCACACGCACGTCAGGGTCGATCTTTTCCACGGACGGGCGCAGGCCTTCACGGTTACGCAGCTTGTCGACGATGGCATCCTTGACCTTCAGCGCACCGAAGTGGGTATTGTCGATGCCGGAGCCATGGCCGCTGAACTCCACAGCCAGGGTGCCATCGGCGGCCAGGTGGTCGGCCCAGTCAACCGCGTGCACACCGTCGTAAAGGTCGTCGGCGTTCTTCATCGAGAAGCGCTTGAGCACCAGCAATACGCGGTTGGCCAGCCGCGACCAGACACACAGGCGGTAGGCAGTTTCCATGTCGGCGGCGCCGCGAATGGCCGAGGTGTGCTCGCGCACCTCGTCAAGGCCGAGGCTTTTGGCCTCTTCGGCGAGCAGGCTTTCAAGGCCTTTGGGACAGGTGAGGTAAAGTTCGAAACGGTCCGACATGAGTATTCCAGCGCCTTGGGCTATTTGACTGACGGGGCGACGCATCGCCCCGCGATGTTTGCCCGTACACCTTTCCAGCAGGCGTGCGGGTGGCCTTCTGCGGCACACAACGTGCGGCAGAAAAGCCGGGCCGCCTGACCGATCCGTGCTTGGCCCAGTGGCAAAGACAGCTTAGATCATCAGGCAGTACGAGAAATTCTGGCGATCTGCGGGCCGATGTGACCCTTCGTCGCATTTCAAATTATTTCTGTCATCCGCATCAACGCTGGCGAAATGACGTCAAAGAACGGCAAAACCCGATCAATACGGGGCTAAACAGCAAACAAGGTTGAGTCGCATTTATTTACTTATCCCCTCACCCTTGGAAAGGTTACGTGCTTATGACAAATCGGTCATTCACACCGTGACTCGCATTCGATAGAACTGGTCTCAGGCCACTTCGCAACGAGGCGGCACTTTCAGCTCGCCACGCCGGCAGCGAGCGAAAACCGGCAGAACGACTCTGCCCGGCCTCGGAGAGGCCGACGGGACATTACAGTCAACAAGTGAGGGCAACACCCTATGAGAAGACTTAAGCGTGATCCGTTGGAAAGAGCATATTCACGTGGTTACCAATACGGGGTCACCGGCAAATCCCGCGAACTTTGCCCCTTCAATCTTCCTTCTGTTCGCCAAGCCTGGATCAACGGCTGGCGTGAAGGTCGCGGTGATAACTGGGACGGAATGACTGGCACCGCTGGCATCCATAGACTCAACGAAAATCACGCCGTTGGCTGAACGAGGGCACTGAATTCGATTTACCATGCACGCCCCATCCGGGCGGCGGGCGAAGGCCCAGGGGCCCCTTGAAGGGGCCCTTTTTTATGCCTTGGCAAATCTCATCAGCTGTACCCACACTGCCCCTGCTGGGGCGGGCTTGTCAGGTCACCGCGGCATTGCCGCGATAGCATCCACCGCTTCGCGAATCAGCGCCGGCCCCTTGTAAATGAAGCCCGAGTAGATCTGCACCAGGCTCGCCCCGGCCGCGATCTTATCGGCAGCATGGCGGCCTTCGGTAATGCCACCGGCGGCAATGATCGGCAACTTGCCGCCCAGCTCACCTGCCAGCACCTTGACGATATGAGTGCTTTTCTCCAGCACCGGTGCGCCCGAAAGGCCACCCGCCTCGCCACCGTACGGCAATGTTTCGACACCTTCACGGCCCAGCGTGGTGTTGGTGGCGATCACCGCATCCATGCCCGACTCCATCAGCGCGGCGGCCACCAGCGCCGTTTCTTCGTCGCTCATGTCCGGCGCAATCTTGATTGCCAGCGGCACGCGCTTGCCATGTGTGCCGGCCAGTTGCTCGCGGCGCTCGGCCAGGGCGTCGAGCAACTGCTTGAGCGAGTCCCCGAACTGCAGGCTGCGCAGGCCCGGGGTATTTGGCGAGCTGACATTGACCGTGATGTAGCTGGCGGCGGTGTAGACCTTGTCCAGGCAGATCAGGTAGTCATCGACGGCACGCTCGACCGGTGTATCGAAGTTCTTGCCGATGTTGATGCCCAGCACCCCCTTGTAGCGCGAAGCGCGTACACGCTCGAGCAGGTGATCAACGCCCAGGTTGTTGAAGCCCATGCGGTTGATGATGGCCGTGGCTTCCGGCAGACGGAACAACCGCGGCTTGGGGTTGCCAGGCTGCGGACGCGGGGTGACAGTGCCGATTTCGACAAAACCGAAGCCCAGCTGGGCGAAGCCGTCGATGGCCGCGCCGTTCTTGTCCAGGCCGGCTGCGAGCCCCACCGGGTTGGCGAAGTTCAAGCCCATGACCGAAACCGGCAATGACGCCGGTTGCTTGCACAGCATGCCGTTGAGGCCCATACGGCCACCGGCGCCGATCAGGTCCAGGGACAGGTCGTGGGAAGTTTCCGGGGAAAGCTTGAACAGCAGCTGGCGGGCCAGGGTATACATGGGCGGGCAAGGCTCAGGGTGAGTGAGGGGGCGATTATAGCCAGCGAGGAGCTGGCAGGACAGCAAATCGTGGAGCGCTTGGCACATCGGTTGCACCCTTTCAGCCCACAGCCTTATCAGTAAGGGCGAGGACTCTTGTGAACACTGTACCCCGAGCAACGCCCCTGGCCTGGGTCAACGGCAGCGACGCGCCGGAAAAAACCAGCCTGAACATCGGCTACATGGCCCTGACCGACTGCGCTTCGGTAGTGGTCGCCGCCACCCAGGGCTTCGCCCAGCAGCACGGCCTTACCCTCAACCTCAAGCGCCAAGGCTCGTGGGCCGGGCTGCGCGACAAGCTGGTCAGCGGCGAACTGGACGCCGCGCACTGCCTGTATGGCCTGGTCTACGCCGTGCACCTGGGCATTGGCGGCGTACCTGCCAACGACATGGCCGTGCTCATGGGGCTGAACCAGAACGCCCAGGCTATCAACCTGTCCCCTGCCCTGCAGCGCAAGGGCGTGACCAACCCTGAGGCACTGGCACGCCTGGTGCACCAGCATGGCGCGCGCCTGACGTTCGCCCAGACCTTCCCCACCGGCACCCACGCCATGTGGCTGTATTACTGGCTGGCCAGCCACGGCATCCACCCGCTGCGCGACGTCGACAGCGTCGTGGTGCCACCGGCGCAGATGGCTGCACACCTTCAAGCCGGGCGCATTGACGGCTTCTGCGTCGGTGAGCCCTGGGCCGCCGACGCCGTGGCCACAGGCCAAGGCTTCACCCTGGCCACCAGCCAGTCGATCTGGCCGGATCACCCGGAAAAGGTCCTGGCCTGCACACGCGCCTTTGCCGGGCAATATCCCAACAGCGCCCGTGCGCTGATCAAGGCGATCCTCACCGCCAGCCGGTTCATCGAGCAAAGCCCGGAAAACCGCCGCAGCACCGCGCAACTGCTGAGCGCAAGCGCCTACCTGGACACCCCGCTGGACAGCATAGCCCCCCGCCTGCTCGGCCACTATGAGGATGGCCTGGGCAATGAGTGGCAAGACCCACACGCCCTGCGCCTGTTCGACCAAGGCCGGGCCAACCTGCCCTACCTGTCCGACGGCATGTGGTTCATGACCCAGTTCCGCCGCTGGGGCCTGCTGCGCGAAGACCCCGACTACCTCGGCGTGGCCCGGCAGGTCCAGCAACTGCAGTTGTACAGCGAGGCCGCACAGAGCCTGGGCATCGCTTGCCCGGACCAACCGATGCGCAGCAGCCTGCTGATCGATGGCTCCCGCTGGGATGGCAGCGACCCCTTCGGCTATGCCCGCAGTTTCAGCTTGCATGCCTTGGGCGACCTGCCCGATGCCCGTGTCGGCGCGTAAGGGAGGGGGACGAACATGTTGCGCATCCTGCTGATCGACGATACCCAGAGCAAGCTTGGTCGTCTCAGGGCGGCGTTGAGTGAGGCCGGCTTCGAGGTCATCGAAGCCCCGGACCTGACCATCGACCTGCCCGCCTGCGTCGAAACGGTGCGCCCGGACGTGGTGCTGATCGATACCGACTCACCAGACCGCGATGTGATGGAACAGGTGGTGCTGGTCAGCCGTGACCAGCCCAGGCCCATCGTGTTGTTCACCGACGAGCACGACCCCGGGATGATGCGCCAGGCGATTCAGGCAGGGGTCAGCGCCTATATCGTCGAGGGCATCCACGCTGCGCGGCTGCAGCCGATCCTGGACGTGGCCATGGCCCGCTTCGAAAGCGACCAGGCACTCAAGGCGCAGCTGCTTGCGCGCGACCAGCAATTGGCCGAACGCAAGCGCATCGAGCAGGCCAAGGGTTTGCTGATGAAGATGAAGGATTGCAACGAAGAGCAGGCCTATACCCTGATGCGTCGCCAGGCCATGAGCCGGCAGCAGAAGCTGATCCAGGTGGCCGAACAGATCATTGCCATGCATGAGATGCTCGGCTGACGCGCTGAAAATCTCTTGCCAGCCGCGCCAGAAGTTGGCCCATCTCTTGCTCGACAAATCCTACCGGTAGCCAACGGCGGTTACCCCACTTGAATCCCGACAAAGACGTCGCTCGCCCCTCCACCTCGTGGAGCGGGTGGCGACGTCTTTTTCGTTCCGTTGTACTACCGAGTGAGGTGTTCGATGAGTACCAGCTTCTGGAAATCCGGGCATGTGCCCACGCTGTTCGCCGCGTTTCTGTACTTCGACCTCAGCTTCATGGTCTGGTACCTGCTGGGCCCGCTGGCGGTGCAGATTGCTGCCGACCTGCAACTGAGCGCACAACAACGGGGCCTGATGGTCGCCACGCCGATCCTGGCCGGGGCGCTCCTGCGGTTTGCCATGGGCGTTCTGGTCGACCGCCTGTCGCCCAAGACTGCCGGCCTGATCGCCCAGGTGGTGGTTATCGTCGCCCTGGCTGCGGCCTGGCACCTTGGCGTGCACAGCTATGAACAGGCACTGCTGCTAGGCGTGTTCCTGGGCTTTGCCGGTGCTTCCTTCGCCGTCTCGCTGCCGCTGGCCTCGCAGTGGTACCCGCCACAGCACCAGGGCAAGGCCATGGGCATCGCCGGCGCGGGCAACTCCGGCACGGTGTTCGCTGCCGTGCTGGCACCGGCACTGGCAGCGGCCTTTGGCTGGAACAATGTATTCGGCTTTGCCTTGATCCCGCTGTCACTGGCGCTGGTGGTGTTCGCCCTGCTGGCGCGCAATGCCCCACAACGGCCCAAGCCGAAAGCCATGGCCGACTACCTCAAGGCACTGGGCGACCGTGACAGCTGGTGGTTCATGTTCTTCTACAGCGTCACCTTCGGCGGCTTCATCGGCCTGGCCAGCGCCCTGCCCGGCTACTTCAGCGACCAATACGGCCTGAGCCCGGTCACCGCCGGCTACTACACCGCCGCTTGCGTGTTCGCCGGCAGCCTGATGCGCCCGCTCGGCGGCGCCCTGGCTGACCGTTTTGGCGGCATCCGCACCCTGCTGGGCATGTACGGCGTGGCCGCCATCTGCATTGCCGCAGTCGGTTTCAACCTGCCCTCTGCCGCGGCCGCACTGGCGCTGTTCGTCAGCGCCATGCTCGGCCTGGGGGCGGGCAATGGCGCGGTATTCCAACTGGTACCGCAACGCTTCCGCCAAGAGATCGGGGTAATGACCGGCCTGATCGGCATGGCCGGCGGCATCGGCGGCTTCCTGTTGGCGGCCGGGCTGGGCACCATCAAACAGCACACCGGTGACTACCAGATGGGGTTGTGGCTGTTCGCCAGCCTGGGCCTGCTGGCCTGGTTCGGCCTGCACGGTGTGAAACAGCGCTGGCGCACCACCTGGGGCTCGACTGCAGTCACCGCAGCGCGGGTCTGAGGCACGCCGATGAGTCTGCAACTGAGCTTTGCCCAGGCCAGCGCCACCGGGCCGCGCGCGGAAAACCAGGACGCCCTGCGCCTGGTCACGCCGGCACCAGAGCTGGCCGCCAGCAAAGGCTACCTGTTCGCCTTGGCCGACGGCGTCAGCCAATGTGCTGATGGTGGCCTCGCGGCGCGGGCCAGCCTGCAGGCACTGGCCCTGGATTACTACGCCACCCCGGCCACCTGGAGCGTGGCCCAGGCCCTCGACCGCCTGCTGCTGGCGCAGAACCGCTGGTTGCGCGCCCAGGGCAGCGGCCAGCCGTTGCTGACCACGCTTAGCGCGCTGGTGTTGCGCGGCAGGCGCTTTACCCTGGCCCATGTCGGCGACTGCCGGGTGTACCGCTGGCACGAGGGGCACCTGCAATGCCTGAGCGAAGACCATGTATGGGACCAACCGGGCATGCAGCATGTACTGAAACGGGCGCTGGGCCTGGACCAGCACCTGCTGGTGGATTACCTGGAGGGCGAGCTGCAAGCGGGCGAGTGCTTCTTGCTGCTCAGCGACGGGGTCTGGGCCAGCCTGGGCGAACAACACATACAGGCCGTGCTGCGCGAGCAAACTGACCTGCAACTGGCCGCCGACACCTTGGTGGCCAGCGCCCACTTCAACGGTAGCAAGGACAACGCCAGCGCCTTGCTGGTGCAAGTCGAGCAACTGGGCACGGCCAACCTGGGCGATACCCTGGCGCAACTGCAACAGTGGCCAGTGCCCGGCCCCCTGCGCGAGGGCCAGGTGATCGACGGCTGGCAGGTCGAAACACTGCACGCGCACAGCCGCCAGTCCTTGCTGTACAAAGTACGCGATAGCCAGAACCATCCTTGGCTGCTCAAGACCCTCCCCACTGCACGCGAACAGGAGCCGGGGGCGGCCCAAGGGCTGTTGCTGGAAGAGTGGTTTCTGCGCCGCATCGCCGGCCGGCACTTCCCCGAGCTACACACCGCCAGTCAGCGCCAGCACCTGTACTACGTAATGCGCGAATATCCCGGCCAAAACCTGGCGGCGTTGCTGGCCGAACAAGGCCCGCTGCCCCTGCCGCAATGGCTGGAGGTCGCCCGGCAGCTGCTGCAGGCAGTCGGCGTGCTGCATCGGCGCAACTTGCTGCACCGCGATATCAAGCCAGACAACCTGCACCTGGGCCGCGATGGGCAACTGCGCCTGCTGGACTTCGGCCTGGCCTATTGCCCGGGCCTGTCCGAAGACCCGCTGCACGAGCTGCCCGGCACGCCCTCGTACATCGCCCCGGAAGCATTCGACGGCCACCCGCCCAGCCCGCGTCAGGACTTGTATGCAGTCGGCGTAACCCTGTACCACCTGCTGACCGGACACTACCCGTACGGCGAGGTCGAGGCCTTCCAGCGCCCGCGCTTCGGCCAGCCGGTCAACGCCGCGCGCTACCGACCCGACCTGCCGGAATGGCTGCAGCACAATCTGCTGCAGGCTGTGGCAAGCGACCCGGCGCAGCGCTTCGAAACCGCCGAACACTGGTTGCTGCTGCTCGAGCGCGGCGACCGCCAGGATCTGCCCAGCCGACCACGGCCGCTGCTGGAACGCGAGCCGCTGAAGGTGTGGCGCACCCTGGCCCTGCTGTCGTTGCTGATCAACCTGATACTGCTGTTCACCCTGCTCAAGGGCTGACCGCACCTTGCCGATGAGGAAACCCTGATGAATGCAAAAGTATGACTGGTCGGTGCCGGCCCTGGCGACCCTGAACTGCTCACCCTCAAGGCAGTGCGTGCGTTGCAGCAAGCCGCCGTGGTCATGGTCGACGACCTCGTCAACCCGGCAGTGCTTGAGCATTGCCCGCAGGCCCGGGTAATGACCGTGGGCAAGCGCGGCGGTTGCCGCTCTACACCGCAAGCGTTCATACAGCGCCTGATGCTGCGCCACGCGCGACAGGGTCGTTGCGTGGTGCGACTCAAGGGCGGCGACCCTTGCATCTTTGGCCGTGGCGGTGAAGAGGCGCTGTGGTTGCAGGGGCATGGCATCGAGGTAGAGGTGATCAACGGCATCACCGCCGGCCTTGCCGGGGCCACCCAATGTGGGATTCCCCTGACTTCACGGGGTGTGAGCCGAGGGGTGACGCTGGTGACGGCCCACACACAGGACGATCGCGAGCTGAACTGGGCGGCCTTGGCTCAGGGCGGAACAACGCTGGTGGTATACATGGGGGTAGCGCGGCTGGAGCAGGTGCGCCAGGGATTGCTGGCGGGAGGCATGGCGCCGGGGATGCCGGTGGCGATGATCGAAAATGCCTCGTTGCCGCAGCAGCGGGAGTGCAGAAGCGATGTGCAGGGAATGGTGGAAGCTGCGCGCGGGTTTGGCTTACGTAGCCCGGCGATCTTGGTGATTGGGGAGGTGGTCGGAGAGCAACTGGCTCCGGGGCGCATCGCAATCGCAGGCTGACCTGGGGGCAGCCTTTGAGGTCGGTTAAAACCCAGGCAAAGAAAAACCCGGCCGAGGCCGGGTTTTTCATGAAGCTTCACACCAATTACTTGGCCTGGGCTTCTACCTGAGCTTCAACGCGACGGTTGATAGCACGGCCTTCTTCGGTGGCGTTGTCAGCAACCGGACGGGTTTCGCCGTAGCCAACCGAGTCAACACGGCTGGATTCTACGCCGTACTGCTGGGTCAGGACTTGCTTGACAGCGTTGGCACGACGCTCGGACAGCTTCTGGTTGTAAGCGTCTGGACCCACGGAGTCAGTGTGACCTTCAACCACGGTGGTGGTTTGTGGGTACTGGTTCATGAAGTCAGCCAGGTTTTTGATGTCGCCGTAGCTGTTAGGCTTGACGACCGACTTGTCGAAGTCGAACTTGACGTCCAGCTCAACGCGAACGACTTCGGCAACAGCCGGGCAGCCGTCGGCGTCAACGGTAACGTTGGCCGGGGTGTCTGGGCACTTGTCGACGTTGTCGCACACGCCGTCGTTGTCGGAGTCGGAGCAGACTTCAGCAACTGGAGCCGGAGCAGCTTCAGCTTGCTTCGGGCTACCGCCGAAGTTCAGGCCAACACCAACGCTCGGGGCCCACTCGGTGTCGCCCTGGTCGATGTTGTACTGAGCTTCTACGCCGGCACGGGCGTAGAACATGTCGGTGATGTACCACTTGGCACCAGCGCCAACGTTGGCGAAGGTGGAGTGGTCACGACCGCCACGGCCGGTCTGGCCCAGCGACTGGTGCGAGAAACCAGCGGAAACGTATGGACGGATAGCGTCGTACGGGTTGTTGAAGTGGTAAACGGCGTCCAGGGCGGTGTTCGAGCCCTTGATGTTCTTGCCGTCTTCGCCACGAGCGTTGTGCACTTCGTCGTAGCCCAGACGCAGCTCAACGTCGTCGGTCAGGAAGTAACCGATCGAACCGCCGAACAGGTTGCCGTCGTTCTTGAAGTCGCGCTGGCTGTCGAAGAATTCTTTCTTGTAGAAGATTTCAGTCTCGACGGCGCCTTGACCTTGTGCCATAGCGCCAATCGAAGTGGCGGCTACAAGCGAACCAATGGCCAAGCCCAAGGTGTTTTTCAATTTCATCCGTTAAATCCCCATCTGGTGATAGTTAAGCAGTCCCACCACAAACAAGAGGGACAACTCGACGGCGAGTCTAGCAGAACTCGCCGGTTCGTTAGAGATACTTGCACGCCTCTAAGTTTCATCAAGGCCGGCAAATTTCTCCCGAAGCTTGTCTAGCGCACGCTTGTAACGCATTTTCGTGGCGCTCAGGCCCATGTGCATGATGTCGGCAATTTCCTGAAACTCCAGCTCTGCGACAAAACGAAGCACCAGAATTTCCCGGTCAATCGGGTTCACATGCACCAGCCACTTGTCCAGCCCGCCTTTTTCTTCCGGTTTCGGAGCCTTGTCTTCGGACGCCTCTTCAACAGGGTCCAGACTCAAGGCATCCATCAACCGACGTTTGCGGCGCTCCTTGCGGTACTGGGTAATGCACTCGTTGTAGGTGATGCTGTAGAGCCAGGTCTTGAACTTCGACTTACCCTCGAAGTTTTTCAGCCCGTACAGCACTTTCAGCATCACTTCCTGACAGACATCGTCCGCGTCACGGTCGTTCCCCAGATAACGCGCACAGACGTTGAACAGGGTCCGCTGGTAGCGCCGCATGAGCTCCTCATAGGCGCGGGTAACGTGGTACAGCTCCTCATGCGAACGCGCCACCAACTCTTCGTCTGTGAGCTCGCGGGGGTCATAGCGCATGGGCGGCGAATGAACTTTATTCAAAACGGATCTGGCCGACAGTCAGGTCAATGTCGCCGCGCGACCCCGTGGGTCGAATTTCGCGGCGGCATACATTAACAGCTTTTGTGCGGTTAGCGGCTATTGACTCGCTGTTCAAGCAGCTCGCGGTTAGACAGCGACACCAGTTCGCCATCATCGGTCAGCAGCGTCGTCTTCACCGTACCGATCTCCTCGATATGCCCTTCGACCTCTCCAATCCGCACCTGCTGGCCCACTTGGTACAGCTCGCGTACGTAGATGCCGGCCAGGATCTGCCCGGCGATTTCGCGACTGCCAAGGCCCATGGCCAAGGCAACGGCCAGACCAACGGTAATCAGCCCGATAACGATGACGTGGTTCAGCAGGTCGGTTTTCACTTCCAACTGGCTGATGGCCACCGAGATGCTGATGATGATCACCAGACCTTGGGTGATGCGCCCCAGGCCCGCCGAGTATTCCAGGCCGATACCTTCGGCAGCGCCACGTACCAGGCCGTTGGCCACCTGCGCCAGCAGCACGCCGGCCAGCAGCACCAGGGCCGCGCCGAACACCTTGGGCAAGTACAGGGCGAGCATGTCGAGGGTTGCCGAAACCCGCTCCAGGCCCAGCGATTCCGCGGCCGAGACCAGGAAAATGAGCAGCACGAACCAGTAGACGATCTTGCCGATCAGGGTCGAGATCGGCACCTGGATACCGCCCCGACCGAGCATTTTGGTGAGGCCGGTGCCGGCCATCAGGCGGTCCAGGCCAAATTTGGCCAACAGTTTGGACAGCAGCGTGTCGAGCAGCTTGGCCACCACGAAACCGAGCAGCACCACGACCAGCGCGCCAAACAGGTTGGGGATGAAGTTCGCTACCTTGGTCCAAAGGGCAGTCATCGCGGTGACCAGGCTCTGGGTCCAGAGATCGAGTTCCATATTCAATCGGCCTTATCTGCTTTGCTGCCGCTGGCAGCGTTGCGGGAAGAGTGTCGACGCACCGGCGCAACGTGCGCCGAGCCATTGTTCACGGCAATCAGCAGCGCCTGGCACCAGCGGCCAAGCAAGCTGAACAGATCACCCGCGCCAACCTGGCGGTTGGCGGTTTTCAGCACGCGACCCAGGCAAGCGGCGTCATCCCGGTCGTCCCGGTCATTGCCGGAGGGTGACGCCTTGAGCAGGTCGCGCAGGGATTCTTCAAACGGATCGTGCATGGGCACCTCGCGCAGTGTCAGCAAGAGACGAGATGGCCGGGCAACGGGTCACACATCCCGTTGGGACGAATGTTTCAAATTGCACAGCTATACCCACCGCAACCGCCGGAACAGCCACCACTGCCCCACGGCCAACCCCAGCACGACGATGCAGGCGAACAGGAAGCCCAAAGGGTTTTGCGCCCCGGGGATGCCGCCGACATTGATGCCCAGCAGCCCGGTGACAAAGCTCATGGGCAGGAAGATGCAGGTGATGATGCCAAAGCGGTACATGGTGCGGTTCATCCGCTCGCTGCGCCGCCGGTCCTCGCTTTCCAGCACCAGTGCAGCGCGTTCGCGGGCCAGCTCCAGCTCTTCGAGATAACGGATCAGGCTGTTGTTGAGTTCATTCCAGTAATCGGCGTCGGCATTGGCGAACCAGCTCCATTTGCTGCGCGACAACTGCGCGTAGATTTCCCGTTGCGGGGCGAGAAAGCGGCGCAAGCCAGCGGCGCGACGGCGGATCTGCTGCAGGCTGCCCTGTTCCGGGGTATACCGCTCGTCGGATTCAACCTTTTCTTCCTCCAGGTCGACCAGCTCGGCCAGGTCGCTGACCAGGCCCTGAACCTTTTCGGTCAGCAACTCGCCCATCAACAGCAACAGTTCCGAGGCCGATTTCGGTCCCCTGCCCTGTTCCAGCAGCTGGAGAATTTCATCGCTGGCGCGCAACGGCCTCAGGCGCAGCGAGATAACCCGCTGCGCCTCGGCAAAGATGCGTACCGAAACCATGTCTTCGGGCTCGGCACCCGGGTTGAGGTTGACGCCCCGCAGGAACAGCAACAGCTGTTCGTCCGCCAAGGGCAGCAGGCGCGGCCGGGTGTTTTCCTCCAGCAGCAGCTCGCAGGCGAACTCGCTCAGGCCGCTGTCGTGCAACAACCAGGTACGGGTTTGCGGATGGCTGCGGTCCCAGTGCAGCCACAGGCTCTGCTCCGGTTGCAGCTGCAGGTCATCCAGTTCGGTACGGGCAATCGAGCGCGCGCCGCCTTTGCCATCGAGCACCAGGGCATGCACCAGCCCCCACTGCGCGTTGTCTTCCTCCAGCATCAAAGCTCCATCAGCGCGTGCAGCGCATTACTCCGGCATTTTCAGCGGGCTCGGCGAAACCAGCACGCCATTGTTGTCGGCATATACATACTCGCCCGGGCGGAAGGTTACCCCGGCGAAGGTCACCACCACGTTGAGATCGCCAATACCGCGTTTGTCAGTCTTCATGGGGTGACTGGCCAGGGCCTGCACGCCGACGTCGGTCTGGATCAGCACGTCGACATCACGCACACAGCCGTAGATCACCAAGCCTTCCCAACCGTTTTTTGCGGCTTTTTCGGCGAGCATGTCGCCGAGCAGCGCACGGCGTAGCGACCCCCCGCCATCGACTACCAGTACTTTGCCCTTGCCGTCGAGTTCAACCTGCTCCTTGACCAGCGAATTGTCCTCGAAACACTTGATGGTGACGATCTGGCCACCGAACGAGTCGCGGCCACCAAAATTGCTGAACATCGGCTCCAGTACTTGTACCAGGTCCGGGTAGGCGTCACACAGGTCGGGCGTTACGTAATGCTGCATGGGAAGCTCCTGTCAGTCACAACGAAAGCGGGTATCGGCCAAGGCTACACCTTGGAGGCTGTCGCAGTCATCCGGGACCGGGCAGTCATTTGTATTCATCCTGTCTCGGCCCATTCACGCGAGACCCGCGCCTGCACAGGAACACGCCGTTATCCAGGTGTAGGAGCGGGTTTACCCGCGAATACGGTGGCGGCGTCAACGGTGAACGGCGGGGGGAAATTGGCCAGCAGGGCCGGCCCTTTCGCGGGTAAACCCGCTCCTACGACGGCCTGTGTCCACCACCAATCTGTGTAGGAGCGGGTTCACCCGCGAAGAGGCCATGACAGGTGCAGCAAAGTCAGCTGGCAGGCACAGGTTCCGCAACCACAGTGGACGCATGCACCGGCAGCAGCGGATTGCGCAGCCAGCGCTCCACCAGCGGCCACACCTGCACCTGCGCGGCCTTGCTCACCAGCATGTCGACATGCCCAAAGGCCTCGAAGCCCTCCTCACGCCCCAGCCGGAGGAACTGCTTGCGCTCGCCGCCCAACTGCTCGAACAGCTTGCGACAGGCCCACACCGGGTCCTGGAAGTCCCCAGCGCCGGCCACCGCCAGCAGCGGCACATCCACCTCTGCCAGCCCCGCCCACCAATCGTGCTTTTTGTCGCCAAAGCGCCCGAACAGGCCGTGCCAGCGCATGCTCTCCAGGGCCAGGCCTATCGGCTCGTCTTCAGGCCCACGCTTGAAGCGTGGCCCGGATATCTGCCCCCAACGCTTGAGCACCAGCTTCGCACCCCAAGCCAGCGGTGGCACTTTCAACGGCCAATAGACACGGCTGATCTGGGTGCCGAACAACGCCACGCTGGCCACTTGCTCGGCAGCCAGAAAACCACCGCCCAGCGCAGCTACCAGGGTGGTGCCACCCAAGGAATGGCCAACCCAGTGCGGCGCCTGGCCCGACTGCTCGCGCACGAATGCGTTGATCAACGGCAGGTCATCACGGGCGTAGGCGGCAACGCTGTTGTGCTTCCAGTCCTGGTTACGCGGCGACAGGCCATGGCCGCGCATTTCCGGGATCCAGACATCGAAACCGGCGCGCGCAAGATAGGCACCCAGGCCAACCCCTTTGGGCGAATACCAGAAGCGCCGATTGGAAAAACTGCCGTGCAGGAGAATGACCGGCACGCCTTGGGCCTGACCCTGGTCGGCCAGCCCCAGACGGGTGATGGCGAGCTCGACGCTGGGGTCCGGGCCATTACCGGCCTTGATCCGATACACGTCTTCGCTGAGATCGCCGCGGCGCTCGGCACTGAGCAGGGCCACGGGGAATAGAGTGCTGCTGCTTTGCATAAGGTTGCTTGGTGCACAAAAAAGGGCGGGATCCATTGCTGGAGCTCGCCCTGGAAAAAACCAGGCAAGAGGACGCCAGACGTCCCCCTGCGTTTTACAGCCTCAGGCCGCGCCTTGGCCTTCGGCCAGGAAGAACCAGGTCTCGAGTACCGAGTCCGGGTTCAGCGATACACTTTCGATGCCCTGTTCCATCAGCCACTTGGCAAGGTCCGGATGGTCCGATGGGCCTTGGCCGCAGATGCCGATGTACTTGCCGGCCTTGTTGCACGCGGCAATGGCGTTAGCCAGCAGCTTCTTCACCGCAGGATTTCGCTCGTCGAACAGGTGGGCAATGATGCCCGAGTCACGGTCCAGCCCCAGGGTCAGCTGGGTCAGGTCGTTGGAGCCGATCGAGAAGCCGTCGAAGTATTCCAGGAACTCTTCGGCGAGGATGGCGTTGGACGGCAGTTCGCACATCATGATCACGCGCAGGCCGTTGTCGCCGCGGGCCAGGCCGTTTTCTGCGAGCAGGTCGACAACCTGGCTGGCTTCGCCCAAGGTGCGCACGAACGGCACCATGATCTCGACGTTGGTCAGGCCCATCTCGTTGCGCACACGCTTCAGTGCACGGCACTCGAGCTCGAAGCAGTCACGGAACGATTCGCTGATGTAACGCGAAGCACCGCGGAAGCCCAGCATCGGGTTTTCTTCTTCCGGCTCGTACAGCTTGCCGCCGATCAGGTTGGCGTACTCGTTGGACTTGAAGTCCGACAGGCGCACGATGACCTTTTTCGGGTAGAAGGCCGCCGCCAGGGTGCTGATGCCTTCTACCAGCTTCTCGACGTAGAAGCCGACCGGGTCGTTGTAGCCGGCGATGCGCTTGTCGACGCTTTCTTTCAGGTCGGCAGGCAGGCCCGCATAGTTCAGCAGCGCCTTGGGGTGCACGCCGATCATGCGGTTGATGATGAACTCCAGGCGTGCCAGACCGACACCGGCGTTGGGCAACTGGGCGAAGTCGAAGGCGCGGTCCGGGTTGCCGACGTTCATCATGATCTTGAACGGCAGTTCCGGCATGGCATCGACCGAGTTCTGCTTGATGTCGAAGCCCAGCTCGCCTTCGAAGATGAAGCCGGTATCGCCTTCGGCACAGGAAACAGTCACGCCCTGGCCGTCTTTCAGTACCTGGGTAGCATTGCCGCAACCGACTACCGCCGGAATACCCAGCTCACGGGCGATGATCGCCGCGTGGCAGGTACGGCCACCGCGGTTGGTGACGATGGCACTGGCGCGCTTCATCACCGGTTCCCAGTCCGGGTCGGTCATGTCGGAGACCAGTACGTCGCCCGGCTGGACCTTGTCCATTTCCGATACGTCGTTGATGACACGAACCTTGCCAGCGCCGATACGTTGGCCAATGGCACGGCCTTCGACCAGCACGGTGCCTTTCTCTTTGAGCAGGTAGCGCTCCATGACGTTGGCGCTGGAACGGCTCTTCACCGTTTCAGGGCGGGCCTGGACGATGTACAGCTTGCCGTCGTCACCGTCCTTGGCCCACTCGATGTCCATCGGGCGCTGGTAGTGCTGTTCGATGATCATGGCCTGCTTGGCCAGCTCGCTGACCTCGGCATCGGTCAGGCAGAAGCGTGCGCGCTCGGCGCGGTCGACTTCGACGGTCTTGACCGAACGGCCGGCCTTGGCTTCGTCGCCATAGACCATCTTGATCGCCTTGCTGCCCAGGTTGCGGCGCAAGATGGCCGGACGGCCGGCCTGCAGGGTGTTCTTGTGCACGTAGAATTCGTCAGGGTTGACTGCACCCTGTACGACGGTTTCGCCCAGGCCATAGGCACCAGTGATGAATACCACATCGCGGAAGCCCGACTCGGTGTCGAGGGTGAACATGACGCCGGCGGTGCCGGTTTCGGAGCGGACCATGCGCTGCACACCGGCAGACAGGGCAACCAGCTTGTGATCGAAGCCCTGGTGCACGCGGTAGGCGATGGCGCGGTCGTTGAACAGCGAAGCGAACACTTCCTTGGCCGCGCGGATCACGTTATCGACGCCGCGGATGTTGAGGAAGGTTTCCTGCTGGCCGGCGAACGAGGCGTCCGGCAGGTCTTCGGCGGTAGCCGAGGAACGCACGGCAACGGCCATGTTGTCATTGCCGGCGGCCATTTCGGCGAAGGCCGTACGGATTTCCGAATCCAGACGCGGCGGGAATTCGGCTTCCATGACCCACTGGCGAATCTGCGCGCCGGTCTTGGTCAGGGCGTTGATGTCATCTACGTCCAGTGCGTCGAGCGCAGCGTGAATCCTGTCGTTCAGACCACTCTGTTCGAGAAAATCGCGGTACGCCTGCGCCGTAGTGGCAAAGCCGCCCGGCACCGATACACCAGCACCGGCAAGGTTGCTGATCATCTCGCCCAGGGATGCGTTCTTGCCCCCCACATGCTCCACATCATGGACGCCGAGCTTATCGAGGGAAACTACGTACTCTACCAAGGTGATCTCTCCACTAACTGTGTTGGAAAAGCTCAAAAGGCGCCCGCCTGTCTTCTTTGACTTGGCCGGGCGTTTGTGGCCTGTACCTGGAAAATAGGCTCTGCAAATGTGGCAGAATGTCGACAGCCGCATTCGGCAAACCGAACTTATCATATCCAAGAATCGTCATCAGCTTAAGGCCCAGATCGCAAATGAAACGAACCGCGTTCTTCATCTCCGACGGCACGGGTATCACTGCCGAAACCCTGGGCCAGAGTTTGCTCGCGCAATTCGAGAGCATTCCCTTCAACAAATTCACCCGTCCCTACATCGATTCACCGGACAAAGCGCGGGCCATGGTCCAGCAAATCAACGCTGCGGCCGAGCGGGATGGGGTCCGTCCGATCATCTTCGACACCATCGTCAACCAGGACATCCGCGAGATCCTGGCGACCTCGAATGGCTTCATGATCGACATCTTTTCTTCGTTTTTATCCCCACTTGAGCAGGAATTGATTGCCCATTCGTCGTATTCCGTGGGCAAATCCCACTCGATCGGCGGCAATTCCAACTACATGGAACGCATCGAGGCGGTGAATTTCGCCCTGGATAACGACGACGGTGCACGCACCCACTACTACGACAAAGCCGACCTGATTCTGGTTGGCGTGTCGCGTTGCGGCAAGACCCCAACCTGCCTTTACATGGCCATGCAGTTCGGCATCCGTGCCGCCAACTACCCGCTGACCGAGGACGACATGGAGCGCCTGCAACTGCCGGCGGTGCTGAAAAAGCACCACAACAAGCTGTTCGGCCTGACCATCGACCCCGACCGCCTCACCGCCATCCGCCACGAGCGCAAGCCCAACAGCCGCTATTCCAGCTTTGCCCAGTGCGAGTTCGAAGTACGTGAAGTGGAAAGCCTGTTCCGCAGGGAGAACATTCCCAACATCAATTCCACGCATTTTTCGGTGGAAGAAATTTCCGCCAAGATCCTGGTCGAAAAAGGCGTGGAAAGGCGGTTCAAGTAAACCTGTCCGGGCCCGCTCCCCTGTAGGAGCGGGTTCACCCGCGAAAGGGCCGGCCCTGCTGGCCAATCTCCCCGGCCGCCCACCGTTGCCGCCGCTACCGTATTCGCGGGTAAACCCGCTCCTACACCCGATCCGTAGGGACCCATGTCGGGGGTTGGGCGAAGGCCGTCGTAGGAGCGGGTTCACCCGCGAAAGGGCCAGCCCAGGCATACAAAAAAGCCCCGGCATCACTGCCGGGGCTTTGTTTTACCTCACCACAAGGCTCAGGACGGCACCACCGCCGCCTGCCCGCTCATGGCCAGGTCGACCAGCTCGCGGTTGGCCACCGCGTACATCGCATAGTCAATACCCGTGGCATTGCGCAGGTCGTCGAGCATGGCGCGCCAGCGTTCCACCATTCCCCGGTGCTGCTCTGCCCACAACGCCACACGAGCATCCATGTCTTCCGGTGCATCAACCATCTGCAGGACCGAAATGGTGATCGCCCGCTGCTGCAAGTCGATATCGTCGCGGAATGCCTCGCGGGCCAGCGCCTGCCAGTTGTTTTCCACCGGCAGGTTGCTGATTTCCTGCAGGTACCAGGTCAGGTCCAGCGCGCTGCCCACGGCGAAGAATGCCTTGGCCACCTGCGCCGGCTCATGGCCGGTAACGTCGGCCGCTTCAATGATCGGCAGCAGGGTGTACAGGTGGCTGGTACCTGCCACCATACGCGCCAGCAACTCCGGCACACCGGCCTCGACAAAGCCCTGGTAGCGCACCATCCAACGTTCGCGGGTGGGGCCTTCGAGCAGCTCATCAAGTTTCAGACCCAACTGCGCGATCTTCGGCCCGAAGTGCGCGGTATCGCGCCCAGCGTCCTGTTCGTTACGGCGGCTACGCAGGAACCAGCGGGTGGCACGGCGGCCCAGGCGCATCAGCTCGTCCATCAGGGTGAGCTGTATTTCTGCTGGTACCTGATAGTCCAGTGCCTCGATCTGGCGGAACCAGTGCGGCAGGTGGAAGATGTCGCGCACGATCACATAAGCGCCGGCCACGTTGGCCGGGCTCATGCCGGTCGACTCCTTCAGGCGCTGAACGAAGGTGATACCCATGTTGTTGACCAGGTCGTTGGCGATCTGGGTGCTGACAATTTCGCGCTTCAGGCGGTGGCGGCGCATGGCCTCGGCGAACTTGCTGACCAGGGACGGCGGGAAAGCGGTGTCCATGTCACGGGTCAGGTAATCGTCGTCCGGCACCAGCGACTTGAGCAGTTGCTCCTTGAGGTCGATCTTGCTGTACGAGATCAGCACCGACAGCTCGGCGCGGGTCAACCCATGGCCGGCAGCCAGGCGTTCGGCCAACTGCTCCTCGGACGGCAGGAATTCGATGGCGCGGTCAAGTTTGCCCCGCGCCTCGAGGTCGGCCATCAGGCGCTTGTACTCGGCAATCCGCTCGCGGGCGCGGCGGGCGGCCAACGACAGCGCCTGGGTCTGCTTGTAGTTGTTACCCAGCACCAGGCCGGCCACTTCGTCGGTCATGCTGCCCAGCAGCTGGTTGCGCTGCTTCTCGGTCATGTCGCCACCCTGCACCACTTCGTTGAGCAGGATCTTGATGTTGACCTCGTGGTCGGAGCAGTCCACGCCGCCGGCGTTGTCGATGAAGTCGGTGTTGGTGGCGCCGCCGTTCAGGCCGAACTCGACCCGGCCGAGCTGGGTCATGCCCAGGTTGCCACCCTCGCCCACCACCTTGCAGCGCAGTTCGTTACCGTTGACCCGCAGCGCATCGTTGGCCTTGTCGCCGACATCGGCGTGGCTTTCAGTGCTGGCCTTCACGTAGGTACCGATGCCGCCGTTCCACAGCAAGTCCACCGGGGCCTTGAGCAGCGCGTTCAGCAGCTCGGTCGGGGTCAGGCGGTCGGCTTCGATGGCGAAGCGCTCCTTCATCTGCGCACTGATGGCGATGCTCTTGGCACTGCGCGGGAAGATCCCGCCGCCTTCGGACATGATGCTGGTGTCGTAGTCGCTCCAGGCCGAACGCGGCAGATCGAACAAACGCTTGCGCTCGGCAAAGCTGGCGGCTGGCTCGGGGTTGGGGTCGATGAAGATATGCAGGTGGTTGAACGCTGCCACCAGCTGCAGTTTGTCGGACATCAGCAGGCCATTGCCGAACACGTCGCCCGCCATGTCGCCCACCCCGATGACGGTGATCGGGTCTTCCTGCACGTTGATGCCACGCTCGCGGAAGTGACGCTGTACGCCCACCCAGGCGCCGCGTGCGGTAATGCCCATTTTCTTGTGGTCGTAACCGGCCGAGCCGCCCGAGGCAAAGGCGTCGCCGAGCCAGAAGCCGTAGTCGATGGCAATGCCGTTGGCGATGTCGGAGAACGTCGCGGTGCCTTTGTCGGCCGCCACCACCAGGTACGGGTCGTCATCGTCATGACGCACCACGTTGGCCGGCGGCACCACGCCACCGTCCTTGAGGTTGTCGGTGATGTCGAGCAGGCCGGAAATGAAGATGCGATAGCACGCCACGCCTTCGGCGGCAATCTCGTCACGGCTACCGCCAATCGGCAGACGCCGTGGCAGGAAGCCGCCCTTGGCGCCGACCGGCACGATGACCGAGTTTTTCACTTGCTGGGCTTTGACCAGGCCCAGCACTTCGGTGCGGAAGTCTTCTTCCCGGTCGGACCAGCGCAAGCCGCCACGGGCGACGTTGCCAAAGCGCAGGTGCACGCCCTCGACGCGTGGCGAATAGACGAATATCTCGAACTTTGGCACCGGTTTGGGCAGTTCGGGGATCAGCTTGGGGTTGAACTTGAAGCTGAAGTACGACTTGTTCTGGCCGTTTGCGTCGGGCTGATAGAAGTTGGTACGCAGGGTGGCCTTGATCAGGTCCAGGTAGCGCCGCAGGATGCGGTCTTCGTTGAGCACCTGAACGTCGTCCAGCGCAGCCAGAATGGCCTGTTCCAGGCGCTGCTGCTTGTCGTCAAGGTCGTCCTGGGTGAGCTTGCGTGCCAAGTAGAAGCGGGTCTTGAACAACCGGGTCAGCTCGCGCGCGATATCGGTGTGGTTGTTCAGGGTACTGGCGATGTAACCCAGGTCGAAGCCCAGGCGAATCTGCTTCAGGTAACGGGCGTAAGCGCGCAGCAGGGCCACGTCGCGCCATGGCAGGCCGGCAGTCAGTACCAGGCGGTTGAAGGCGTCGTTCTCGGCGTCACCACGGACGATGTGGATGAAAGCGTCCTGCAGGGTGTCGTTGAGTTGCTGGATCTCCAGGCTCAGGCCTTCGCTGTAGGTGAAGGCGAAGTCGTGAATCCAGTATTCCCGGCCATTGGCATGGCGCAGGCGATACGGGAACTCGCCGAGCACGCGCAGGCCAAGGTTTTCCAGAATCGGCAGCACATCGGACAGCGCCAGCGGGGTGTCGGCGTGGTACAGCTTGCAGTGCAGCGTGCGCTCGCCAACCTGGGTCAATGGTTGGTAGAAGCTCATTGCCAGCGGCTTGCTTTCCGACAGGCTCAGCACATGCTGCAGGTCGACCACCGCCGAGTGTGCAGCGAAGCGCTCGCGGTACCCGGCCGGGAAGCCTTTGGGGAACTCGGCAAGGATGTTGGTGCCCTGGGCTTCGCCGAAGTTCTCTACCACCAGTGCCGAGTAATCGTCATGCCACGAGCGGCAGGCCTGGATGACTTCGCGTTCCAGCTGCTGCGGGTCGATGTCGATGCGGTTCTTGGGGTCGACCCGCAGAATCAGTTGCACACGGGCCAGAACCGATTCGGAGAAGAAGGTCCAGAACTCGCAGTCGCTGGCCTTCAGACGCTCCATCAGCACCTGCTGGATCTTCTGCCGCACTTCGGTGGAGTAGATTTCCCGCGGGACGTAGGCCAGGCAGTAGCAGAAGCGGCCGTACGGATCTTTGCGCAGGAACACGCGGATCTTGTTGCGCTCCTGGATCTGCACGATCGCCATGACTGTGCTGAACAGCTCGTCGATCGGCGTCTGGAACAGGTCGTCGCGCGGCAGCACTTCCAGCACCTGGGCCAGTTCCTTGCCCAGGTGGGCCTTGGGATCGAAGCCCGAACGGCGCTCGACTTCGGCCACCTTCACGCGGATGTACGGAATGGCATGCACGCTTTCGCCATACACCGACGAGGTGTACAGCCCCATGAAGCGGTGCTCCTTGATCACCTTGCCATCGGCGTCCAGCTGACGGATCGACACGTAGTCCGGGTAGGCCGGGCGGTGCACGCGGCTGGGCAGCGCGGCCTTGGCGAACGACAGCAACAGCGGCTCGTTGAGGTAGGCCACGGCATAGTCTTCGATGCGCAGCTCTTCTGCCTTCAAACCCACGCGCAGGCGACGCGGCAAGCCGAGGAACGACTGCCCGTCGTAGACCATCTGGCCGCCATCGGCGTCGCCCTTGACGGTGAACTCTTCATAGCCCAGGAAGGTGAAGTGGTTATCCAGCAGCCACTCGAGGAAGGCCTTGACTTCGCCCTTCTCGTTTTGGGCAGGGCCAAAGGCAGTCTGCTCCACCTGCGCCACCACTTCACGCAGCTTGGCCTTCATCGGTTCGAAGTCGGCCACCACCACCCGTACCTCGGCCAGCACCTGCTCGATTTCGCGGGTCAGCACTGTCAGCTCGGCGGCGTTGGCGCAGCGGTCGATCTCCAGGTACATCAGTGACTCGTAGCACACGCCCTCGCCCTGGGTACCCTTGGGCAGCAGTTCCAACAGCTCGCCCTTGGCACCACGGCGCACGCTGAGTACGGTGGTTTGCAGGGTGTGGATGCTGTAGCCACGGCGATTGAGCTCAGTGCGCACCGAATCGACCAGGAACGGCAGGTCATGGTGCAGCACTTCGACCACGGTATGGGTCGACTGCCAGCCATTGCGTTCGTAATCAGGGTTGTACACCCGTACTTGCGGATATTCGGGGTCGAAACGCTCGATGATGCGCCAGGCTGACAGGGTGCAGCCGGCGAGGTCGGAAAGCCTGCGTTGGGTGAGTTCGTCCAGAGAGATGATGCCGAAGAACTGCTCGGCGAACAGCGCCACTTGTGGCAGGGACTGCTCGCTGATGTGCTGCGCCAGGGCCGCTTGCAGTTGATGCTGAAAGTCGGCTTTGCTGGCTGCGGTGAAGAACGCCATCTGTGGTACTCCGCTTGGGCTTTGTAATAATTGAAGCGTCGCTGCGTGCGCCGTGTTCGGATCAACGATAGCCAACCCGTGGCATGGCGGACGGTAAAAAACCAGACGTTGAACGTGCGCAGGCACGCTCAGGGCTCGCCGAAGCTTAACGACTGATCGGTCATCTACGCTTGCAGCGCTGCGACAATTTCGGTCAAGGGGCGGTAACTTTACGTTTATGCCTGTACGCAAGACTGTCAGAATTCCCTTCCGTTTCCTTTGACCCGAGCCTGCTCATGCAAATCAACACCGCCCTGCTGTTCGCCACCCCTTGCGATGACGAGGAAGACAACATGGCGACCCTGTGCTGCCACAGCGACAAGGGTCAGATGTTCCTGCTTACCCGTTACCCGGACGAGGACACCGTCGACCTGACCCTGGATGACGAGCCGTCGACGCTGGATGGCCTTAAAGTGACCCTGAGCGCCAAGCGCCTGCTGATCGAAGTGGCGGCCGGCGACCGGGACGCGCTGAAGGGGGATGAAGTGCTGGAGATCAACCTGACCAGCGAGTTGAGTGACATGGATGAAGTGAAGGAAACCCTTGAAAACATCCTGGCCGGTACTGGAACCTTGGTCTGCGAGCTGTAGGAGCGGGTTTACCCGCGAAGCAGGCACAGCGGTGGGTGGCATGGAATCTGAGTGCCCCGGAAAGCCCTAGCCCAATGCTGCCTGCATTTCTTGCGCCTGCACCCGCAACGCCTCGCAAAACGGCTCCACCGCTGCCGATGCCGGCCGATGGTCCGGGCGTATCAGCATCACCTGATAGGGCACCGATACCCGTAACCGGCGGATCGGCAACCCGCCTTGCGCCGCCTCCAGCCCGCTCAGCGGGTTGATGATCGCCACCCCAAGGCCTTGCCTGACCATGGCGCACACCGACGCGGCACTGGTGGTCTCGATGACCGTGCGGCGGTTGACCCCGGCCGCACGAAAGTGCTGATCAAGACGCTGCCGGTAGGTATCCAGGCTGGCCAGGTTGATGAAATCGACCTCATGGAAATCACTCAGCTCCAGTTCAGCCTTCACCTGCAGCGGGTGATGCTCGGGCAACACGCACACCATGTTGGCACTGAACAGCAATTCACCATAGGCGCCACGTGGTATCTGTTCGACTTCAGTCAGGCCAAGGTCATGCTGCTGGGCAACCAGTGACTCCTCCAGCAAAGGCGACTCCTGCGCCAGAATGCTCACGCTCACGCCACTGTGCTGCTGGTGAAAGCGCTGGCAAGCCTTGGGCAACAAGGTTTGCGAGAACAGCGGCAGGCAGGTGATGGCCAGCCGGCCCTGCTCGAAGTTGCGGATGGCCTGGGCAAAGCGATCGATCCGCTCCAGCCCGACGTAGGCGCGCTCGACCTCCTCGATCAGCAGCAACGCCTGGGCTGTGGCCACCAGACGCCCTCCCTCGCGTTCGAACAGGTTCAAGCCAGTCACCTGCTCCAACCGCGCCAACTCGCGGCTGACGGTGGGCTGCGAGGTGAACAACAGGCGCGCCGCCCCTGTGACGCTACCGGCCGCCATAATGGCGCGGAACACTTCGATGTGGCGAACGGAGAGTTTCACGGCAATACCCAGAGAGTCGACAATGGGTATATCAGATATGAATAGCATGCAGAAGAATAGCTATTTTTCTGAATTCACCCTTTGGCGCATCCTCGTGGCCTTCCTCATACGAGTAACGCCACCATGACCGCACCTTTCACCCTCCTGGCCGAGGCTGTTCGCCAGCACGGCTCGCCGCTATGGGCATACGACACCCGCACCATCGCCGATCGCGTCGAGCAGTTGAACGTATTCGACACCGTACGTTTCGCCCAGAAAGCCAACCCGAACGTGCATGTGCTGCGCCTGATGCGCGCCCATGGCCTGGTGCTGGATGCAGTGTCGCTGGGTGAGATGGAGCGGGCCTTCGCCGCCGGCGCGAGCGTTGACGGTGACCCTGCCGGCGTGGTGCTGACCTGTGACGCACTGGACCGCCCCACCCTGGAGCGGGTGGTGGCCTCGAAGATCGAAGTCAACGCCGGCTCCATCGACATGCTGCGCCAACTGGGTGAACGCTCGCCCGGCCACCGCGTGTGGATCCGCATCAACCCAGGCTTCGGCCATGGCCACAGCCGCAAGACCAATACCGGCGGCGAAAACAGCAAGCATGGCATCTGGCACGAAGAACTGGACGAGGCGCTGGCGTGCATCAAGACCCATGGCCTGCACCTGGTGGGCGTGCACATGCACATTGGCTCCGGGGTGGATTACCAGCACCTGGAACAGGTGGCCCGCTCGATGATCGAGCTGATCGGCCGCCTGGGCGTGGACATCGAGGCGTTCTCCATTGGCGGTGGGCTTTCTACCCCTTACCGCAGCACCGACAAACCGGTCGACCTGCAGCGCTATGCGCAGACCTGGGCGGTAGCGCGCAAGGAAATCGAAGCGATGCTTGGCCACCCCGTGCGCATGGAAATCGAGCCAGGGCGCTTCCTGGTGGCCGAGTCGGGCTACCTCGTGGCCGAAGTGCGCGCCGTCAAGCAAGTGGGCCGCAATACCTTCGTCATGATCGACGCCGGCTTCAACGACCTGATGCGCCCGGCGATGTACGGCGCCTACCACGGCATGACCCTGCTCGATGCCAACGGCCAGCCGGTGGACCGCCCACGGCAACCGACGGTGGTGGCCGGGCCGTTGTGTGAATCGGGTGACGTGTTCACTCAGAATGACCAGGAACTGACCCCGCAGGACCTGCCTCAGGCACAGGTAGGCGACCTGCTGGTGATCCACGATGCCGGCGCCTATGGCGCGTCGATGTCGTCGAACTACAACAGCCGGCCGCTGCTGCCGGAGTTTCTGATCGAGGGCGGGGTGTTGCGGATGATCCGCCGGCGGCAGACGGTGCAGGATCTGCTGAGCCTGGAGACCGACATCATCCCATGACCGCTTCCCGTAGTCCGCCCATGTAGTGCTCCAGGCGACTACGCAGCCAACGCTCGGCCGGGTCGCTGTCGGTGGTGCTCAACCAGACCATGGCCAGCTCCAGTGCAGCGGTCTCGAACGGCAGCGTCTCGGCCTGCAGGTTGCCCCAACGCTCCATGCCTTGTGCGGCATAGTCCGGGCAGCAGGCCAGCAGGTCGGTACCGGCCAGAATCGCCGGCAGCGAACTGAACTGCGGCACCGACAACACCACCTTGCGTTCACGGCCGATGTCTTTCAACCAGTCGTCGACCACACCCTGGGTGTTGGCGGTCGGCGAGACCTGAACATGCGGGCGTTGACAAAACTCATCCAGCGAAAGCGGCGTGGTGGATTTGTCGGCCCGCACTACCCTGGCTTGCAGGGTGCGTAGCACCTTGCGTTTGGCATTGGCGGGCAGGCCCTTGGTCTGGCTGATACCCACCGTCACGTCGCCCGCCGCCAGCAGGTCCGGAATGCGCCAGTAGTCCACATGCTGCACGACCACCACCACGTTTGGCGCCTCCACCCGCAGCGCCCGCAACAGCGGCGGCAGCAGGCCCGACTCGACATCATCGGACAAGCCGATGCGGAAGGTCATCTTGCTGGTCAGCGGGTCGAAATCATGGGTCATGCTGAGGGCGACGGACATCGCATCCAAGGCTGGCGTGAGGTACTTGATCACCTCTTCGGCCCTGGCCGAGGGCTCCATGCGGTTGCCCACTCGAACCAGCAACGGGTCGTTGAACATCGCACGCAACCTGGCCAGCGCGGCGCTGACCGTGGGCTGGGCGACGAACAGCTTCTCCGCGGCACGGGTGAGGTTGCGTTCCTGCATCAGCGCTTCGAACACCACCATCAGGTTGATATCGGCTTTGCGCAGTTCGTTGCGGTTCATGGGCGCTCCCGGGCCGTGCTTGTTGTTCGGGTTCAATACCAGCATCGACATGCATCCTAGCCGAGTCGAAACCTGCACTGCACCCTACCCAATCGCCATTGCCCTCTACTGAGCGACCGGGGTAATCTTCCGCTTTCTTCCCTTCCGGCCTCCCCTGCCGTGCACCGCCCAGGCGTTGACTCGCGAAGCGGTCATTCATGATGCCGACACTTGCATGGCCGCCGCTCACTGGCGCGCCCATCCGCCATCAATGCACTCAGGATGACAACATGATCATTCGCCAAGGCATCGCTGCAGATTACCCGCAGCTGCTCGACATCTGGCTGCGCGCTGTTCGCGCGACGCACCACTTTCTGCAACCCTCCGACATCGACGCACTATTGCCACAGCTGCGCGACGTGTACTTCCCGGCCGTCGAGCTGTGGGTTGCGGTAGACACCGATGACCAGCCACTGGGCTTTATCGGCTTCAATGAAAACCATGTGGAAATGCTCTTCGTCGATCCAGCGCGTCACGGCCAGGGCATTGGCCGTGCATTGCTGGATTTCGGCCGCCAGTCACGCAGTGCGATGAGTGTCGATGTCAACGAGCAGAACCCGCAGGCAACAGGGTTCTACCTGCGCTATGGCTTCGTCCAGACCGGCCGTTCACCGCTGGATGGCGAAGGTCGCCCGTTCCCTTTGCTGCATATGAGCTTGCCCTCTCGGACGTGAGCAGGAGGCACGCACTGCAATGGCCCGCAAAGCGAAGCCCGTACCGCCATCCGACTGGGTCATCCGTAGCGCCCAACCGGGCGGTATCGAGCGTATCGAAGCCTGGTTCGGTAGCCACGGCTACGACCCGCATCGCCACGATACCTATTCGATCGGCCGCACGCTGGCCGGCGTGCAAAGCTTCCACTACAAAGGTTCGCTGCGCCACGGCATACCGGGCAACACGCTGGTGTTGCACCCGGACGAACTGCATGACGGCATGGCGGGCACCGACGCAGGCTTTCGCTACCGCATGGCCTACGTCGACCCGGCACTGATCCAGAACGTGCTGGGTGGCCAGCCTTTGCCCTTCATCGCGGGTGGGCTGTCCAGCGACCCGCGCCTGTACCACGCCAGCGAAGCGTTCGTGCAGACAGTGGACCACGCGCTGGAGCCATTGGAAGAACAGGACGCCCTGTATGACCTGGCGATCGCCTTGCGGGCTGTCGGCGGCAAGCCGCGCGGGCGCAAGCGCCTGGATTACCAGGCAGCCGAACGCGCCCGGGCCTTCATCATGGAACACCTGCATGTGGGCATAACACTGGACATGCTGGAACAGGCCAGCGGCCGCGAACGCTGGAGCCTGTCGCGGGACTTTCGCACGCTGTACGGCACCAGCCCCTATCGCTTTGTCACCCTGCGCCGCCTCGACTGCTTTCGCCGGATGATCCTGGATGGCTTCACCTTGGTCGAGGCTGCCCTTGCTGCAGGCTTTCATGACCAGAGCCACATGACCCGGCACTTCACCCGCTGCTACGGCGTACCGCCTTTACGCTGGCTGGAGCGTTTGCGAGCGTCACGCTGAGAGACCACAGTCGCCCGCGTGCCCCGTGGGAACAGGCTTGCAGGATCGTACAAGAACCGGACTCACCCGGAGCGATAGGCTGACCACTCCACTTTCCGAGGAACTGTCATGCCTGAAGCCCGTCACCCACATCCCTCCCTGCCAGTGAACCTGGTCCACAAGGCAGCGCTTATCGAACAGCAATGGAGCCCCAGGGTCGTTGCTGAAATGAACGATTACCAGTTCAAGGTCGTGCGCATCGAAGGCGAATTCATCTGGCACGCGCACCCGGAGACCGACGAAGCATTCCTGGTGCTGGAAGGCACTCTGCGTATCGACCTGCCGGATGGCTGCGTGCATGTGAACCCCGGGGAACTCTATGTTGTACCACGCGGCGTCGAGCACCGGACCGCCGCGCAAGGCGAAGCGAAACTGATGATGATCGAACCGCGGGGCATTCTGAATACCGGTCATGAAGGGGGGGATCGCACAGCAGAGAGCGATGTCTGGATTTAACAACATTCACCACTTTAAAGCTGTAGTAGCTGACCTCACAGCAATAATTAACCATAAATAATCGCCTTACAGCCATTTGTAACCATGGCAATTCGCTCGCAGCCCACACTTCGCAACCCGGCACAGGTTCGCCTCGATATAATTGGATCCAATAACGAGGGTGGCCTGCATGCAAGCACTGGAAAGGGACTACGGACACGGCGATGAAGTGGCCAGCCACTGCCACGCCGAAGACCAGCTGATCTACGCCGCCAGTGGCGTGATGCGGGTCAGCAGCGAGGGCGGCAGTTGGGTGATCCCCGGCGGGCATGCCTTGTGGATGCCTGCCGGGGTCAGCCATGCCATCCGCATGGAGGGCGTGGTCAGCATGCGGACCTTGCTGCTCGATGCCCACATCGAACGCTGCCAGGTCATCGTCGTGTCCGGCCTGCTGCGCGAACTGATCCTGACTGCGTCACGAATGCTGAACCTGCGCGACGGCGCGCATGCTCGGGCGCTGATCCTGCATGAACTCGCCGCCGCCCGGCGCATCGATGCCTTCGTCCCGACGCCGCAGCACGCACGGTTGCGTGCCTGGTGCGAGCGCTTCCTGCAGGACCCGGCCCAGGACCTGACCCTGGAGCAATGCGGCGCGCAACTGAACATGAGTGCCCGCAGCGTGGCCCGGCTTTTCCAGCGCGAGGTGGGCATGTCGTATGGCCAATGGCGCGCCCGTGCCCGGGTGATGCTCAGCCAGCGGAGCCTGGCCGATGGGCAGCCGATCCTGAACGTTGCGCTGGAGCACGGCTACCAGAGCGCCAGCGCCTTTGCTGCCATGTTCAAGCGCATCCTCGGCTATGCGCCGAGTGAGTGGCAAAACGGTACCGTGCGCGAGTACTGAGCCTCAGGTTGTCCCGCTTGCGCGCAGGGTTGTCCCGCTTGCGACAGCGACGCCCATGCAAGCCTCGTTAACCTCGCATCACGACCTTTGAGCGACAATCGTGATGCCCTTACTGCACTCATTTCCCGGCCCTGCCCGGCTTGCCACAGCCCTCGGCATGCTCGCTGCACTCGCCGCGTGCGGCCACCAACCGACACCTGCCGAACCACCTGTAGCGCTGCAGGCAGCCCCGCTGACGAATATGCCGGCCGGCGTCAGCAAACAGCCCCTGCCCGAACGCTGGTGGGCACTGTATCAAGACCCCCAACTCAACCGCTGGGTACAGCAAGCCCTGGCGCACAACCAAGGCCTGGCACAGGCCGAGGCCAACGTGCAGGCCATGCTGGCCGCTATCGGCGAGTTCGACGCCAGGCGCTGGCCGTCCACCTCCATGGGCGTTGCCGCTACTTATGGCAAGCGCGCCGATGACCAGACGCTGGCCGAGGCGACCGACAGCAACGCACCGTCACAATGGCAATTCAACCCGGGCATCGAACTGGCCTATCAGGTGGATATCTGGGGCCAGGTACGCGCCGCCATTCAACGTGCCCGGGTGCAAGCCGAAGCCAGTGCTGCGGCGCTAGACCTGGTACGCCTGCAGGTGGTCGCCCAGGCCACCCGCGCCTACATCGACCAGTGCACCTACGCGGCGCGTCTGGAGGCAGCAAAGCAGGCCTTGCAAACCCTCGACCACAGCGTGCAACTCCGCCAGCGCCAGCGCCAGGCCGGTGTGGCCACTGCCCTCGACAGCGAGCGCCTGTTGGGCTTGCGGGAGCAGGTGCGTGCGCAACTGCCGATGCTCTCAGCCCGGCGGCAAATGGCGCTGTACGAACTGAGCATGCTCAGTGGCCAGGCCTCGGTGGCCGAGGCCACGACCTGCGTAGCCATCCCCACGCTGTCGGTGCCGCTGCCGGCTGGCGATGGCTGGCATTTGCTCGAACGCCGGCCAGATGTGCGCCAGGCCGAACGGGAACTGCAGGCGGCCACCCTGGAGACCGACATCGTGCGGGCCGACCTTTACCCAAAGGTCAGCTTCGGCGCTTCGTTGACGTCTTCGGACCATCACCTTGCCAACCTCGGCGACAGCCGCGCGGTGATGTTCAGCATTGGCCCGCTGGTCCGCTGGGAGTTTCCCAACCTGAAGGCCAATCGCGCACGGGTGAGCAAAGCCGAGGCATTGCAGCGGGCGCAGCTCGCCCGTTACCACGGCGTGGCGCTGAGCGCGCTGAAAGACGTGCGCCAGGCACTGGCCCGCTACGACGGCGAGCGACAACGGTTGCAGGCGCTGGACGCAGCCCTGGCGCACAGCCAGCACAGCTTTGCCCTGGCCCAGCGTAACTACCGTGCCGGCACCGTGGACGGGCTGGCCCTGCTCGACAGCGAGCGCGAAATGATCAGCTTGCGGGCCAGCCACACAGAAGCCCGAGGGCGCCTGGCGCAAGCGCAGGTAAACCTGTTCCGCGCGCTGGGCGGGCGGTGGTAGCGAGAAGCAAGACCAACAGCGAGCACCGCCCACTGTAGGAGCGGGTTTACCCGCGAAGAATACACCGTGGTGGATGGCACGGGCTTCGCCCGTGTTCGCGGGCAAGCCCGCTCTCACACGGATCGCGCCAGCTTTTTAGAAATTGAGCAAGGCAGTTGCTCCCACAACGGACAGCCAGCAGCCCCAATTCGAGAATGGAAACCAACCATGAATGTCGCCGTAGACAAACCCTCACCCTCCGAAACTGAACAGCGGCCGAGCGCTAAAACCCATCGCCGCCTGGCATACACCGCCAGCGGCAGCCTGGCCGCAATCACCCTGCTGGCCTTCACCAGTTACTGGTTCAGCACCGGCCGCTACCTGGAAACCACCGACGATGCCTACGTCCGCTCCGACTGGGTGGCCCTGAGCCCACGCGTGGCGGGCTACGTAGCCGAGGTCGAGGTGGCTGACGACCAGCCGGTGAAAGCCGGTGATGTGCTGGTGCGCCTGCAAAACCGCGACTACCGCGCCCGCCTCGACCAGGCCCAGGCTGGCGTGACCGCCGCACAGGCGGCACTGGCCGCCGCCCAAGCCAGCCAACAGGTAGCGACCGCACGCATCGACCAGCAACAGCAAGCCATCCTGCAGGCTGAGGCCGTCGTGCGCAGCGCCACCGCCGAACAACGCCGCAGTGAACTGGATGTCCAACGCTACCGTGGCCTGGTGCGTGACGACGCAGCGACCATGCAGCGTCTGGAAACCGCCAGTGCCCATGCCACCCAGGCACAAGCCGCGCTGCAAGGTGCCCGGGCCGCGCTGCGCCAACAGCGCTCACAACTGGCCATGGCCAAGGCCCGGTCAGTCCAGGCCGAGGCCGAGTTGCAACAACGCGCAGCGGCGCTGGCAGGTGCCCAGGCCCACCAACGGCTCGCCGAGCAGGACGAGCAGGACACCGTGATTCGTGCGCCGATCACCGGCGTGGTCGGCCAACGCCGGGTGCGCACCGGCCAGTACGTGGTGCCGGGCCAACCACTGCTGGCCGTGGTGCCGCTGCAGCAGGCCTATGTGGTGGCCAACTACAAGGAAACCCAACTGGCCCGCATGCGCCCCGGGCAACCGGTAGAAATACGTGTAGACAGCTTCGCCAGCCAGCCACTGCAGGGCCATGTGGCCAGTTTTTCGCCAGCCTCGGGCAATGTCTTCGCATTGCTGCCGTCGGACAACGCCACAGGCAACTTCACCAAGATCGTCCAGCGTTTCCCTGTGCGCATTTTGCTCGACAAACCGCTGGATGGCCCGCAGGTACTGCCCGGCATGTCGGTGGTGAGTACAGTCGACACACGCCCTGCAGAGGTTGCCGATGCGCACTGAGCAAACGGTCTCGCTGCGTGCCTGGGTGGCGGTGCTTGGCGGCCTGTTCGGCTGCTTCATGGCGGGTATGAACGTGCATGTCACCAGCGCCGCACTGCCGGAAATCCGCGGCTCGCTGGGTGCAAGCTTCGAGGAAGGCTCATGGATCTCCACCGCCTACCTGGTGGCAGAAATCGTGATGATTCCGCTGACTGCATGGTTGGTGGACGTGTTCTCGCTGCGTCGGGTCATGTGGACCGGCTCGCTCATCTTTCTGATCGCCTCGGTGGCCTGTTCCTGGGCGCCCAACCTGGAGGCGATGATTGTACTTCGGGTGATCCAGGGTGCTGCGGGCGCGGTGCTGATTCCCCTGTCCTTCCAGCTGATCATCACCGAACTGCCGGCCAGCAAGATGGCCATGGGTATGGCACTGTTCAGCCTGGCCAACAGCGTGGCGCAGGCCGCCGGGCCGTCGATTGGCGGCTGGCTGACCGATGCCCATTCATGGCGCTGGATCTTCTATCTGCAACTTTTCCCCGGCATTGCCCTGCTGCTTGCCATCGCCTGGTCGATCGAGGCCAAACCGATGAAGCTCGAACTGCTACGAAAAGGTGATTGGCTGGGTATCGCGGCCATGGTGATCGGCCTGGGCGGCTTGCAGATCGTGCTGGAAGAAGGCGGTCGGCTGGACTGGTTCGGCTCTCCGCTCATTGTCGGCATGAGCGTGGTCGCCGCCATTGCGTTGATGGTGTTCGTGGTGACCCAGCTGTTCGGCCAGCGCGCGTTCATCAACCTGCGCTTGCTCGGGCACTACAACTTCGGGGTTGCCAGCGTGGCGATGTTCATCTTTGGCGCTGCCACGTTCGGCCTGGTATTCCTGGTGCCCAACTACCTGTCGCAGTTGCAGGGGTTCAGCGCACACGACGTGGGCGTGGCGCTGATCGCCTATGGCGTGGTGCAGTTGCTGCTGGCGCCGTTGATGCCCAGGCTGATGGGCTGGACCAGTGCCAAGTTCATGGTCGCCAGCGGCTTTTTGATCATGGCGCTGGGCTGCTGGCTGGGGGCTAGCCTGAGCGCCGACAGTGCCGACAACGTCATCATCCCGTCCACGGTGGTACGCGGTATTGGCCAGCCTTTCATCATGGTCGCGTTATCAGTGCTGGCGGTGGCCGGGCTGGACAAGCGTGAAGCCGGCTCAGCCTCAGCGGTGTTCTCGATGTTGCGCAACCTGGGTGGCGCTATCGGTACGGCCGGGTTGACGCAACTGGTGGCGACCCGTGAACGCTTTCACAGTGAGCGCATTCACGAGCAGGTGACGCTGTTCGAGCCAAGCGTGCAGGCGCGCATCAACCAGACGGTGCAAAGCTGGCTGCCGCATCAGCAGCAAATGCTGGAAGCGTTGGCGGCGACCATCCGGCGAGAGGCTTACCTGATGGCCTACAGTGATGCGTTCTACCTGGCGTGCCTGGCATTGGTCGGGTGTGCACTGGCAGCGTTGCTGCTGCGGGCCAGGCAGCCGCATTGACGGCGGTATCGACCTCTGCGGGCGGCTGGAGCGCTCGGCATTGTGCCGCTGTTACACTGTCAACCGATGAGTTTTACGAGCCCGAGCAAAGGTATGAACCCGACGCGCTACTCCACCGTGGCAAAGGACTTGATGCAAGCCATTGCCAGCGGCCGCTACCCGGTGGGCAGCCTGCTGCCCACCGAGTTCGAGCTGTGCGACCTTTACAATGTGAGCCGGCACACGGTGCGTGCCGCTATCAACCAGCTGCTCACTCAGGGGCTGGTGTCGCGGCGCAAGCGGGTGGGCACCCGCGTGGAGGCCAGCAGCCCGCGCGGGGGCTATTCGCAATCGTTGGCCAGCGTGGCCGACCTGGCGCACCTGGCAGACACCCAGCAGCGGGAAGTCCAGGGCGTGCGCCACTTTGTCGCCGACCTGAGCGAGGCGGCGAGGCTGGGGCTGGTGCCAGGGGAGCATTACTTCTGCGTGTCGAGCCTCCGCGTCGACCGGCAGCACGATGGCGCGCCAATGTGCTGGACTGACGTGTATGCGCCGCGCGATTACACCGCGGTCATCGAGCTCGCACGCGAGCACCCTGACCAACTGATTATCGGGTTGATCGAACAACACTATGGCCGGGCAATCGCAGTGGTCGACCAGCAGGTGCGCGCGGTGTTGCTGACAGCGGAAATAGCCCGGGCGCTGAAGGCCGAGGCGGGCTCGCCAGCGCTGAAGATCATCCGCCATTACCGCGAGGAAAATGGTGATTTGATGGCGGTTTCAGAGACCGTGCACCCGGATGACCGCTTTACCTTGGTCACCCAGATGCGCCGCGACCGCTCCCCTGCCTGATCAGTTTTGAACAAGGCCGTCGCTCCTGGCGCGCCAACTGGCTGATGTCGGCCAGGCTGACGATGGTATCGCCAGCGCCTAGGGACTGTCCCTGATGCGCCCGGCGGTTGCAAGGCGAGACGTGCCCAGGCCAGTAACGTCCGTTTGTTCATGCACTGCTCCGATCACAGGGAAAGCGGTTGCAGGAAAGATCGGGCAGGACTATAAGAGCTCAACTTAACTTTAGGTCAACAGGCATGGCAGCGGACAACACACGGATGCTCACAGTGGGTGAAGTAGCCAAGCGCAGCGGCGTGGCGGTATCTGCGCTGCACTTCTACGAAACCAAGGGACTGATCGCCAGCGTCCGTACGGCAGGCAACCAGCGCCGCTATCCCTCGCTGGTGCTGCGTACCCTGGCGATCATCAAGGTAGCCCAGCGCACGGGAATTCCGCTTGAGGAAATCAAACAGGCCTTCAGCCGTTATGCCCCCAACAGCAAGCTCACGGCAGCACAATGGAGCGAGATGTCCACGGCCTGGCGTGAAGACCTGAATGCCCGCATTCGCACACTGGAGGCATTGCGCGACAGCCTGGACAACTGCATTGGCTGCGGTTGCCTGTCGCTTGAAGACTGCCCGCTGCGCAACCCCGAGGATGTGCTGGCCAAAGAAGGAACCGGGGCGCGGATACTCGAGAAGAAGGCCCGCCAGGCTACAAACTTGCCCAGTACGTAACGATCAAAATGCTCGATAAGCCTGCCTGGTTGTCTTCGATCTTGCTTGCGTTGGAACCATTGCGACGCGCCACCGCCCTAAGCCTGTGTTGTTGACACTCAGTCGCTCACAGGAAGGAACACAAACATCATGAAACGTGAACAGATCGAAGGTGTTGCTGAAAACCTCGCAGGCAAGGCGCAGAGCGCTGTAGGCCGACTGGTCGAAGATCCGGCACTGGAGGCCGAAGGCGATGGGCGTCAGGCCGCAGGTCAGTTGACCAAGTCCTATGGTGACACGCTGGACACGGTGTCTTCATACGTCAAGCAAAAGCCTTTCGCCGCACTGGCCATCACAGCCGCCGTCACACTGTTGGTCTCTCGCCTGCTGCGCCGCTGAGCGGGGTACCGCAAGCAAGGCCTGGGCCGGGTATGTGACCCGGCCCGCGCCATCACCAGATGGCGATATCGTAGGTAAGGTACAGGCGGTTGCTGTCGCGGCCGCGAGCAAAATCCGAACGATAGACATAGTTGCGCAGTTTCACGCCCAGACCTTTCAGTGGCCCGCCCTGCACCACGTAGGCAATCTCGGCGTCACGCTCCCATTCTTTGATGCCCTCGCCACCTGAACGGCCATTGTCACCACTCAGGTAGCGCGTCATGAAGGTCAGCCCCGGCACCCCGGCGGCAGCGAAGTTGTAGGCATAGCTGGCCATCCAGGTTTTCTCTTCCTCCTCGATGAACTTGCCGATGCCGACGTTGCTGAACGAATAAACGGTCGCACCGCTGATATACGGCAAACCGGCATCTCCATCGAGCACCTGATAACCGGCCCCCAAGGTATGGCCGGAATGCGCATACGCCACCTGGCCACTGAACATCTGGTTGTCGATGCCGCCGCCGTAGGCCGCCCCGCTGTCGCGGCTTTTGAAGTAGCGCAGGTCTGTGGTCAGAACCCCGCCGGCCAGCGGCAGGTCATGTACCAGCCCGGCAAAATCCTGGCGATAGAAGTGCTCTAGCTGGCCATGGTAGACACTCAGGCGCAGCTGTTTGCTGACGGCATAGTCGGCACCGGCAAAGCTGAAGTCACCCGACTTGCCGCCCCCATAGCCATCCAGATAAATGCCGGTGCTGTTGGACGAGTCACGCTGCTTGAAACGGTCAAGGTGCCCGGCCGTCAGGGTCAGCCCGTCGATATCCGTGCTGGTCAGCTGAGTGCCCTGATAGGTCTGTGGCAGCACCCGCGCATCGTTGTAGACCAGCACCGGTGTCTTTGGCAGCAAGGTGCCGTGCTTGACCACGGTGCTGCCCAGGCGGGCTTTGGCCGTGACTCCGGCACTGGCGAACTCACCCGCCGCACGGCCATCGTCGTGCACCGGCAACAACCCGGTACCGCTGCGCCCGCGGCCGGAATCAAGGCGTACGCCCAGCAGGCCCAGTGCATCAAGCCCCACACCCAACGTACCTTGGGTGAAACCTGACTGGTAGTCGAGCAGAAAGCCTTGAGCCCATTCCACCCGTTCGCTTTTGGCCGTGGCGGCAGCGCGGGCACTCATACCCTGCTCGTCACGGAAATTCTCGTTGAAATACACGTTGCGCAACTGCAGCTTGAGCTTGCTGTCTTCGATGAAACCGGCGGCACCGGCCACAGGCAGCCAGCCGCACAGCAGGCCACAAGTGGCCCCACGGAAAAGAAATCGGGACATGATGGTTACTCTGTTGTTGTTCTTGGGTGATTCAGAGGGGCGCCGAGCGGCGCCCTGGGTGCTTCAAACCATGAAGGACAAGGCGCCCGTCAGCAGTGCCAGCGCAGTGATCACCAAAGAGGTGAGCACGGCCCATTTCACGGTGGCTTTCTGGAAGTCACCGATATCCCGGTCGACCATGCCCACCAGCAACAAGGTGGAGGCCACCAGAGGGCTCATCAGGTGCACAGGCTGCCCCAGCACCGAGGCGCGGGCAATTTCCACCGGGTCGATACCATAGGCGGCAGCGGCGTTCGCCAGGATCGGCACAACGCCGAAGTAGTAGGCGTCGTTGGACAGCACGAAGGTCAGCGGCATGCTGGTCAGCGCCACCACCAGCGGGAACCAGTGGCTCCAGGCTGCCGGAATCCAGTCCACCAGGGTCTGCGCCAGTGCGTCGACCATCTTGGTGCCCGAGAAAATACCCGCAAAGATGCCTGCGGCGAACACCAGCAGCACCACAGTCATGGCGTTGCCCGAATGGGCGAGAATGCGTTCTTTCTGCACATTCAGCTGCGGGTAGTTGATCATCAGCGCGGCGACGAAACCGATCATGAACAGGATGGCTGCGTGCATCAGGCCCAGCACCAGCGCAGTCATGACGACAATCACCAACACCAGGTTCACATAGGCCAGACGCGGGCGCTTGTGCGGGTTGTCGCCGAGGATTTCCTTGATGTAGCAGTTGCCTCCGCCGGACTCCAGGGCAATATTGCCGATACGCCGACGCTCGGCACGGCCAAGCAGATAAGCGGTAAACACGACCCACGCCGCCCCACCGATGACGGTGGGCAACATCGGAATGAAGTACTCGGTCGCATCCAGACCAAGCGCGGCAATGGCGCGGGTGGCGGGGCCGCCCCACGGGCTCATGCCGCTCATGATGCTCAATGACAGCATCGATACGGTAGCCAGGATCATCGGGTTCATGCCGATGCGCTTGTAAAGCGGCAGCATGGCGGCACAGGTAATCATGTAAGTCGTGGTGCCATCACCGTCCAGCGCAACCAGCAGCGACAGCAGGGCGGTGCCGATAGCGATCTTTATCGGGTCGCCATTCACCCGCTTGAGAATCTTGCGGATCAACGGGTCGAACAGGCCGGCGTCGATCATCAGGCCGAAGAACAGGATGGCGAACAGCAGCAGCGCGGCAGACGGTGCGACCATTTTCAGCCCATCGAGCATCATCTTGCCCAGATCTGGCGCGAAACCGCCAATAAGGGCGAAAACAATCGGCACGATCGTCAGCGCGACGATAGGGGACAGGCGTTTACTCATGATCAGGTAGGTGAAGGTCACCACCATGATCAGGCCCAGAAGTGCGAGCATGGTTTGTTCTCTTGTTTTTATTGTCTATGTGGCCACCTGCAGCGCAGACGGCCCCCTGACCCCACCCGGCAACGCCTGGTGGGGGTCTGTGAAAAGCTTGAGGGTGTCGGGGCTCAGCCGTGACGGCGCGGTTCGGCGACCCAGTCGGCTGTTTCAGCGACGGGGCTGACCACCGGCTCGCCGTTCAGGCGGCTGTGCAGCGTCTGGCGGTTACAGGCGTTTTCCGACAGCGAAACCACCACCGTAGCCACTGCGTTGCTGGCAAGACTCGTCAGCGCACGGGCTTCCGACATGAAGCGGTCGACCCCGATCAACAGGGCCAGGCCGGCCAGGGGAATGTCGTGGATCACGGTGAGGGTCGAGGCCAAGGCCACGAAACCGCTGCCGGTGACACCTGCCGCGCCCTTGGAGGACAGCAACATGATCGCCAGCATGGTGACCACCTGGCCCAGGCTCAGGTCGATGTTGCAGGCCTGTGCGATGAACACGGCTGCCAACGACAGATAGATGGCAGTACCGTCCAGGTTGAACGAGTAGCCAGTGGGCAGCACCAGGCCAACCACGCCTTTTTTGCACCCAAGCTTCTCGAGTTTTTCGAGCATTCGCGGCAGCACCGGCTCGGTTGAAGAAGTCCCCAGCACCACAAGGAACTCTTCGCGGAAATAGCGCAGCAGCTTCCACAGGCTGAAGCCATGGGCACGGCAGATGCCACCGAGCACCACCAGCACGAAGAACGCGCAGGCGATGTACAACGTCCCCACCAGCTTGGCCAGCGCGCCAAGGGACGTAATGCCGTACTGACCCACGGTAAATGCCAGTGCGCCAAAAGCGCCGACCGGGGCAAAGCGCATCAGGTAGCCGAAGATGCGGAACACCATGGTCGAGGCCGACTCCAGCACGTCCAGGACCGGCTTGCCTTTCTCGCCCATCGACGAAAGGGCGAACCCGCTGAGTACGGCGATGAACAGTACAGGCAAGACCTCACCCTTGTTGAAGGCACCTACGAAGGTGTCCGGGATGATGTGCATGAAGAAGTCCACCACGCTCAGCTTGGCGGCCGAGGCGGTGTACTGGCTCAGGCCCGCCGTACTCAGGGTGGCGGGATCGATGTTCATGCCGGCACCTGGCTTGAACAGATAGACCGCCGCCAGTCCGATCACCAGGCTGACCACCGTCAGGCCCAGGAACAGCAGCAGGGTCTTGCTCATCAAGCGCCCCAGGGAACGTTTGTCGGTCATGCCGGCGATGCCGGTGACGATGGTGCAGAACACCACCGGCGCGATCATCATCTTGATCAGTTTGATGAACGCATCACCCAGCGGCTTGAGGGCCACGGCCTGTTGCGCCCAGAAGTGGCCGACCACCACGCCCAGCAGGACGGCGCAGAGAATCTGGAAATACAGCGATTTGGCGAGTCTCATGAGGCATCACCCATTGTTGAAATTGTGCGGATGCGCTTGTTACGAATGTGCAGGTCTGGATCAGCGCCTGGAGCTACCCGGCCAACCTGCGGAATGTAGGGGCGTAGACGAACCCTGAGAAGAGCCGCCGGGCGGTTCGCACCACCGAAGCCTGGATCGTCTGGCCATCGGCACCGCTGCGCGTCAGCGCAACATCGATGCCGCCACTTGGATGCTCCAGGCGGACCTCGGCCAGTTGCTGTGCACCTTCGCCCAACAGGTCGGCAATCACGGTATCAGGGCTGACGCAGGCAGTCGCCAGCCCCACGGCGCCAGTGATCGCCAAGGCACGATGGCAGTTGTGCGGCATGAAATAGCGAACCTGCAGCGTGCCATCATAGCGAGGCTTGGACACCAGCACTGGCTTGGGGATGACCATGCCACTGACATCACCCAGGCCCATGGCCTTTCCGGCCTTCAGCCGCAACGCTTCCAGGCGTTCGAGCAGCGCGCTGTCGGCGTCCAGCTGAGCAGGGGTTTCCGAGCCACTGATCCCCAGTTGGCTAGCCTCTACCACCATCATCGGCATGGCCATGTCGATGCAGGTCACCGGCACGCCATCAATCACGTCCTGGGCCTTGCCCGTGGGGAACAGCTTGCCGGTCTTGCTGCCGACCGCGTCGAGGAAAGTCAGGTGCACCGGGGCGGCGGTGCCCGGTACCCCATCGATCGCCGTGCGGCCTTCGTAGCGCACGATCCCGCCGGGCGTTTCGACCAGCGAATTGACGAAGGTGCCAGTGTTCAGGTTGCGAATGCGCACCAAGGTCTTGCCTTCCTGGCCTTTTACCAACCCCTGTTCGATGGCGAATGGCCCAACAGCACACAGCATGTTGCCGCAGTTGGGGGCGGTATCGACGCGGCGCTGTGCGACCATGACCTGCACGAACAGGTAGTCGACGTCAGCGTCGGCGTGCAGTGACGGGCTGATGATCGCCACCTTGCTGGTCTGCGGGCTGCCGCCACCGATACCGTCGATTTCCAGCTCATGGCCAGAGCCCATGAGGTTGATCAGCAACTCGTCGCGCTCGACCACATTGGCAGGCAGGTCCCAGGCGTGGAAGAACGGCCCTTTGGAGGTACCGCCGCGCATGAGTACGCAAGGAATTCGTTGCATGATTTCGCACTCTTGTTGATCAATGGACATCATTGATGCTGTGGGCAAAAGAGTGACAGGGATGGATAAATCAATCCAATGCAAATATCGTAGCGATTATTGCCTTTCACAAAATAATTCCTCTTTGAACGGGCCAAGGCTTTTATATGGAATATGAGCTGCAAGATATCCGATCTTTCGTGAAAATCGCCGAACTCGGCAGCTTCCACGAAGCTGCCGAAGCACTGCATCTCTCCCAGCCAGCGCTAAGCCGGCGCATTAAGAAGCTGGAGGAAGGCCTAGGTACCTCCTTGCTCGAGCGCACCACCCGTCGCGTCAGCCTGACCAGCGTCGGGCGCGACTTTTTGCCCAAAGCCAGACGGTTACTGGACGACTTCGAAGACTCCATTCTCAGCATCCGCGAACTGGCAGAACGACAAACCGGCCAGGTCACCCTTGCCTGCATCCCCACAGCAGCGTTCTACTTCCTGCCGTCGGTGATCCGCGACTACAACGAGCAGTACCCGAAAATCCGTATTCGCCTGCTCGATCTAAGCGCCAACGACGGGCTTGAAGCGGTGCTGCGGGGTGAAGCTGACTTCGGCATCAACATGATGAGCGGGCAACACCCGGACATCGAGTTCGTCTCGCTGGTGCAGGAACACTTCGTCCTGGCCTGCCGGCGCGACCACAAACTGGCAGGCCGTGACGCCGTCACCTGGACCGAGCTTGCCGATTACCGCCTGATCGGCGTAGGCCGACTGAGCGGTAATCGCATGCTGCTCGACCACGCGTTATCCGGGCTCAACTTGCGCCCCAAGTGGTTTTACGAGGTACAACACCTCTCGACCTCGCTCGGCATGGTGGAGGCCGGGCTGGGGGTATCGGCCATGCCCAGCCTGGCTATGCCCACCGCCGACCATCCAACCCTGGTCAGTGTTCCGTTGATCGAACCCCAGGTCACCCGAACACTCGGTCTGGTTTACCGACGCGGCGCCTCGCTTTCGCCTGCAGCTGAAAAATTCGTGTCGATCCTGCTGGAGAAATGGCCCAATCGTTGACTGGGCGTGCCCGTCAGACCGCCGACATCCACCCTGTGCTGCTGCGACCATCAATCAGTCGCTGCCCAGGCCGAGTGTGTCGGGGCGGCGCTTTTCAAGCGCGAACTTGAGCAGCGCCGCGCTGCGGAACAGGCCGTGGGCGAACTTGCCGTAAGGCAACGTGATGAACAGCGCCATGACCGTGCCCAGGTGAACGGCCAACAGCACCGCCATGGCCCCGGTATCCCTCAGGCCCAACAGGGCGAGCCCGGTGAGGCTGATCAACAGCAGGAGCAGGATGAAGGCCCTGTCCATTGGCCGCTGCCTGGGGTCACCCTGTTCCGGCGCTCGGCGCAGGTTCAGCACAAGCAGCCCGGCGGGGCCAATGACCAGGCCGATCCCCCCGACCGTACCCAGCAGCACAGGCAGGCTCAGCACGGGGTAAGGCGCTTGAAGGTCGAGTACGTAGTGATATGCCGTGGCGACCAAGGTAGCCGCGAAGCACAGCAAGAATCCGTAGAAGGTCAAGTGGTGGAAACGGCGCCGCCACAGGGTGTAGCGATCATCCTCGTTGTTACAGCCCTGGCCATGCCCTCCGTCGAGGTACTTCAAGGTCAGCACAGCTGTTGAAGCTTCAAGGATTGCCCCGTCAACAGGCGGAGCCTGAGGCTCGGCCGGCGAAATGCTGCGCCAGAACCGCCTTATCGCCACCGCCAGCGCGACACCGCTCAGGCAAAAGACACTGCCGAACAACAGCGCCAGCATGTTGTGCGGAAAAACCGCATAGAAGTCGCCGCCCAGACGACCAGGCAACAGGGTTCCGTTGACCTGCAAGGCCAGTAGCAAGAACAGCGACAAGGCAATCGCCAGCGCAGTGACCACATAGGTGCCATTGTGCCGGTAAAGACGGCCGAACGCGGCCGGCCAGGCATAGTCAGCGTACGTCTGGCCACGGACCTTGGCCATGGCCTGAGGCACGTTGACAGCAAACTCATGAGGCGCGGCGTACTGGCAGGCATGCAAGCAGGCGCCGCAGTTATGGCACAGGTTGGCCAGGTAATGGATATCCGCCTTGGCAAATGTCAGCCTTCGGGTCATGGCCGGAAACACGGCGCAGAAGCCTTCGCAGTAGCGACAGGCATTGCAGATGCGCATCTGCCGGTCGACTTCCGTTTCATCCATGTTCAATACCGGAATCAGTTCGGCCCGGCCCGCCGGGTCATACGTGTGGGGTTCAGGCAATTGCGCGGTCATGACAGGCCTCGTTTGGGGATGAAATACGTGCAGCAGCAGCCGCGGAATGGGTGCCGGCGATACGGCCGAAGGCGGTGCCTATGGACATGCCGACGCCAGCGGTGTAGCCCTTGCCCAGCACGTTGCCCGCCATCATTTCGCCCGCAACGAACAGGTTCGGGCTGCGCCGGCCAGCGAAATGAACGGCAGCGGTCTCATCCGTGCTTAGCCCCAGGTAGGTGAAAGTCACCCCTGGACGCAACGGATATCCATAGAATGGTGGCGTATCGATCGGTCGTGCCCAGTGGCTCTTGACCGGTGTCACGCCTTGCGTGTGGCAGTTGTCCAGGCGGGTATGATCGAAGCTGCCCGCCTGACACGCCCGGTTGTAGGCGTGAACCGTGTCAAGGAAGGTCGCTACCGGAAGGCCCAGAAGCTGCGCCAGTTCTTCCAGGGTATTGGCCGTGATACCCCCGAAAACCGGCGGCATGAACCGCCCCAACGCTTTCTGGTCGATGATGGAGAACCCCACCTGCCCCGGCTGATGGGCTACCAACCTGCCCCAGATCGCATAGCGCTTGGGCCAGAAGTCCTCCCCTTCATCATAGAAGCGCAAGCCTTCACGGTTGACCACCACACCCAGCGAAACGCAATCGATACGCGTGCAGATACCGCCGTCGTACAAGGGCGCGCGGGCGTCTATGGCTACCATGTGCGCCTGGGTCGGGTCACCGATAGTATCGGCCCCCAGATCGATCATCCGTCGCAGCAGTACACCATCGTTGAAGCGGGTGCCACGGACCAGAAAATTGTCCGCTGGCCACTCACCGCGTTCGTTCTGCCCCCACGCCTCGCGCAACCAGCTTCTGTTCGACTCGAAGCCTCCAGCCGCCAGCACACAGGCTCGCGCCTGGATGCGTTCGGCCGGCAAGCGGCGCCCTGCGACATCACGAGCCGGTACATGGGCCGCAACGAAACGGTCGCCGTCCAGCTCGATATCGCACACTGGCGTGTCATAGCGAACCTCAACACCCAACCGCTCGGCACTACGGAAATAGGCATTGACCAGTGCCTTGCCACCGCCCATGAAAAAGGCGTTGGTGCGCGCCGTGTGCAACGCGCCAGAGAGCGACGGCTGAAAATGCACGCCATGGTGCCGCATCCAGTCCCGGCAATTGGCAGAAGCCCTGATCACCAGCCGTGCCAGTTTCTCGTCGGTTTGCCCGCCCGTGACCTTGAGCAGGTCTTGCCAGAACTCCTCTTCCGGGTACGCGTCAACCAGTACATCCTGCGGCGCATCGTGCATGCATCGCAGGTTGCGGGTGTGTTGAGAGTTGCCACCACGCCATTCACGTGGCGCAGCCTCCAGCAGCAGCACACTGGCCCCCGCCTCGCGGGCCATCAGCGCCGAGCAAAGGGCAGCATTCCCGCCGCCAATGACAAGCACATCGATCATTTTGCCTCCAGGTCTCGAGGAGCCAGAACGTTCGGGGTGCTCCTCGCGGACCACGGACTCTAGTGAGACCTGGCGGGTGACGAAACGCGATTACCGAAGGTAGGTGTTCAGTTTTTCTAAAGGCTGATGGTGCCCAGGCGGCCTCAGAGCAGGCGCGCCCCGGGCCATTGACCGCAGGCAACCCGCTCGCGCGCGACCTCATGCAACACGACCCGGGTCGCAAGCGCAGCAGGCGAAAGCTCATCCTCACTCAGGCTCACCACCAGATTGCGGCGCTGCGCCTGGGCATCGTCGATGGCGAATACGCGCATGCCTGCTTGCGTTGCCCGGGCTACTGCCGCACCGGGCTGCAGGGTGGCGGCGTGGCCCGCCGCTACGCAATCCAAGAGCAATGACAGGCCATCGACCTCCATGACGATGTTGGCTTCCAGCCCCGCCCTGGCCAGGATTGCCTGTAACGTGGCGCGCAAGCCATGCTGACTGCTCGGCATCACCAGCGGCAACGTCGCGATCTGCTGCAACGTCAGCGATTCGCCCCAGCCACTTTGCACCAATGCCAGCGGAACCAGCGCGAACAGCCGTTCCTGCAACAGCGGACGCACATCCAGGCGCGCCCCCGCGTCCGGCTGGAACAACACAGCCAGGTCCAGGTGCCGGGCGTTAAGCTGGCTGACCAGATAGCCCGACAGCATTTCCACCAGGTGCAAGTGGATGTCCGGATAGCGCTGGCGCATGCGGTCGATAAGGGCAAGGCCCAGGACCGATGCCGTAGTCGGGGCAAGGCCGACACTTACATACCCGCTCATGCGTCCACTCTGCGCGGCAAGCATGGCGTGTTCGGCCTGACGCAGCGCCAGCCGGGCATGGTACTCGAAGGCCAGACCTGCCGCTGTCGGGACGACGCCGGTACTCGAGCGCGTCAACAGCCGGGTGCTGAGCTCGTTTTCCAGCTTCGACAGTTGCTGGCTCAGGGCGGAGGCGCCCACGCCAAGCTCGAGCGCGGCCCTGCCAAGGCTGCCGTGCTCCAACACACTTAAAAAGTAGCGAAACTGGCGTAACTCCACATTGACCTCTCGATGCCCCTGCCTTGCCCGCATTGTACGCAGGAACGGCGAGGTCATGGGGGAGCCTTGCTGACAGCTCGAGTCATTACTCGGCTCGGTAACGACAGCCTTGTCCTTGCATCGGGTTGCGCAGACGTGCAAGGCTAAAAAGGGATCACCCATGACGAAAAGGAAGCAAAGCACCTCATGCTTGGAATCACACGTATCCATCGCTATTTGCGCCCACTGCCTGCGAAACCGACCGCAGCCAGTGGGCGTGAACTCAAGGCCAAACGCGCCACCCGCCTCGCCTCGAAGGTTGCCAACCTTCTCTGCACCCCCCGCTCCGCCCCGCCTTACCTCTGTGTCACCCCTGAGCGTCCCGCTGTCGAACGTGTGCCCCCGACCTGACTGCCTCCTCTGCAGCTCACACACCGTACTCGCCTGTTGCAGGCGGAGTGCCTGACGCAACGACAAGGGGCAACAGCCAATGCTTTTCTTTCACGGTAAACACATTTTCAGCGCCATCTTCGATATGGATGGCACCCTCTTCGACACCGAGCGCCTGCGCTTCAAGACACTCAAGCAAGCGTCTCTGGAAATCTTCGGCAAAGCGCTGAGCGAGCACACCCTGATTGGCTCGCTGGGCCTGAGCGCAAAGAAGGCCGAGGCCCTTGCCAAGGCGCATAACGGCGAAGACTTCCCGTACGCCGAAATCCGCCAACGCGCCGATCAACTTGAACTGGAGTACGTGCGCAATCACGGCGTACCGATCAAGGCCGGCCTGCTGGAGGTGCTGGAGCGCCTGCGCAAGTCGGGCCTGACCATGGCGGTGGCCACCTCCAGCCGCCGTGCCATTGCCGAGGAGTACCTGATCAACGCCAACGTGCTGAAGTACTTCGACATCACCGTTTGTGGCGATGAAGTCAGCCAAGGCAAACCCCACCCCGAGATTTTCCTGAAAGCCGCCCGCGCGCTCAATTGCGAGCCAGGCCAGTGCTTCATGGTCGAGGACTCGGAAAACGGCATGCTGTCGGCGATGCGTGCTGAAGGGCAGGCGATCCTGATCGAGGACATCAAGCCGCCTGCGCCGGAAATCAAGGCGGGCGCGCTAAAAGCCTACCGCAGCATGCATGAATTTCTCGCCGACCTGAGCGAGTGCGTACCCGACCTGGGCATGCCTGCATTGAGCGAGCCGTTTCCGGCCTCGATGAACCAGTTCAGCGTGGGCATTCATGGTTTCGGCGCCATCGGCGGCGGTTACCTGACACAGGTATTTTCCCATTGGGACGGCTACACCCGACCGCGTGAAATCATTGCCGCAACCCGCTCGCGCATGCTGCGCGAAAGCGTCAGCGCCTTCGGCCGCTACAGCGTGCGCTACGGTGCCACGTCGTTCGACCAGACCATCGACAACGTGCGCATGATCGACATGGACGATGACGACGCCGTCATCGGCATGTACACCACTGCCGAAATCATTGGCCTGAGCCTGCCCGAGCAGGCCATCAGAAGCCAGGCCAGGGTGATCGCCCAAGGCCTGCTGCAACGCTTCGAGCGCCGAGGCCGCGAGCTGACCCTGTTGATCGTGCTGAACAAGGTTGGCGGTGCGGCGTTCGTGCGGCGTCATGTGCAAGCCGAGTTGGCATTACTGTGCCCGCCTGCGATCAGCGAGCAGGTTTTGCAGAAGACCCATTTCGCCGAAACGGTGGTCAGCCGTATCGTGTCCAAACTGGGCAACGACGCGCTGGTAAGGCAACTGCGCATCAAGTCGCAGATGTTCCAGAACAGCCTGGAAGACGAGCCTGCAAGCACCCGCAAGCCCTCGGCGCCGCTACCAGAGTACGAACGGCTGATCGGCCACTTCAGGCCCTTTGCACAGCCCAGCAGCGCCATGAGCCAGCTGCATCTGGTGCTGTTCAACAGCGAAGCCGACATGCCGCTTTACGCCGAGCGCGGCAGCGATCTGCTCGAACGCCTGCGCCAGGTGAAGACAGTCCCAGACATTGCCCAGATCCAGATCATCAAGAACCGCCTGTGGAACGGCCCGCACGCCATCGTGGCCTGGTACGCCAGCCTGCTGGGCCATGCCTGGGTCGGCCAGGGCATGGGCGATACGCGAGTGAGTGAACTGGCCGAGCGCCTGATTCGCCAGGAGGTCGCGCCCGCACTGGTGGCCGAATACCCACAGATGGCCGAGGTGGTCAGCCGCTTTGCCGAGGCATTCCTCGAACGCTGCAAAACCTCGTTCAAAGACCCGTGCGCCCGGGTAGGCCGCGACCCCTTGCGCAAGCTGCAACGCAACGAACGCATCCTCAGCAGCATCGACCTTGCCCGCAAGCACGGTATTGCAACCCCGGCCCTGGCGTTTGGCGCAGCCCTGGCCATTCACCATGCCCTGCGATGCGAAGACGACAAGGATCAGGAAGCTCAGGCGATCAGGCAGGTTTATCTAGACCACGATGCCAGTGTCGAGGCCGTGCTTACCCATGACGGCAACTGCAATGGTAAAGGCTTTCCAGGGTTGCACCCGATACGTGACGCACAACTGATCACTGCAATTTCAGATGCCTTCCGGCAGTACCCGCGAAGAGATCCGGCAACCAATCTGGACGGCCTTTGTATAGGCGCATGAGCCATCGATGGAGCAGAACGGCCTTGCGCAAAACCCGCACGCCTGCCTAAACCCCTTCAGGAGCGGCTTTAGCAGCGAACACCGGCGTAGCCGGTGCCATCCACCGAGTTGGATGCTTCGCGGCTAAAGCCGCTTCCACTTGTTCAACGCTGCCCCCTGCACACGAGAGATGAATACCCGGCGAGCGAGATGCTGCAAAGGCGTCGCGCTTTTGTGTCACGCCACGCTTGAACATGACACAAAGTGTCATTATGATCGCCAAGTGTCCTGACGACATCCCGATGTCACTTCATCTTTTCCTCAAGCAGGTACCGCCCATGACGACCACCATGCACACCCCCAAGGACCAGCTTGTCAAACTCGCCCAGCAACAGATGCTGACGGCGCTGGCCGACAACACCTACACCGCGCGACAAAAGCTCGCCCTCACCTGCCGTATCCTGTTCGACGGCGGCCACGACTCAGGCCTGGCCGGGCAGATCACTGCCCGCGCGCAGGAACCTGGCACCTACTACACCCAACAACTGGGGCTTGGCTTCGACGAAATCGCCGCCTCCAACCTGCTGGTGGTGGACGAAGACCTGACGGTGCTGCAAGGCCGTGGCATGGCCAACCCGGCCAACCGCTTCCACAGCTGGCTGTACCGCGCCCGCCCCGACGTCAACTGCATCATCCACACCCACCCGCTGCACAGCGCCGCCTTGTCGATGCTGGAAGTTCCGCTGGCCATCTCGCACATGGACCTGTGCCCACTGTTCGACGACTGTGCATTCCTCAAGGAATGGCCCGGTGTGCCGGTGGGCAACGAAGAAGGCGAAATCATCGCGAAGGCGATTGGCGACAAGCGCGCAATCCTGCTTTCCCATCATGGCCTGCTGATCGCTGGCCGTTCGATCGAGGAAGCCTGCGTGCTCGCCCTGCTGTTCGAGCGCGCAGCAAAGATGCAACTGCTGGCCATGGGCGCCGGTGACATCCGCCCCATCCCCGAAGCCTTGGGCAAAGAAGCCCACGACTGGATTTCCACCCCCAAACGTCACGGCGCCGCCTTCAGCTACTACGCGCGCCGTGCCTTGCGTGCCCATGGCGACTGCCTGGGCTGATCGAAGCTGTACTCTTTCCTCAACAACGGCAAAGGTGCCTGGTCATGTCTACATCTGTAATTCGCGGCGTTATCGGCTACACCATCACCCCCTTCACGGCAGACGGCACACTCGACCTGGATGCCCTGGGCACGTCCATCGATAGCCTGATCGCAGACGGCGTGCACGCCATCGCGCCATTGGGCAGCACCGGCGAAGGGGCTTATCTGTCCGATAGCGAATGGGAAACCGTGGTGCGCTTCAGCCAGGCACGCATTGCCGGGCGCGTACCCAGCGTGGTCAGCGTCTCCGACCTGACCACCGCCCGCACCGTGCAGCGTGCCCGCCTGGCACAGGCCTGCGGCGCTACGGCGGTGATGGTGCTACCCATCTCTTACTGGAAACTCACCGAAGCCGAAGTGGTCGCCCACTACAAGGCGGTCGGCGCCGCCATCGACATTCCGATCATGCTCTACAACAACCCGGGCACCAGCGGCACCGACCTGTCGGTCGAGCTGATCCTGCGTATCCTCGGCGAGGTGCCCAATGTGACCATGGTCAAGGAAAGCACCGGTGACATCCAGCGCATGCACCGCCTGTTCAAGGCTACGGATGGGCAGGTGGCGTTCTACAACGGTTGCAACCCGCTGACCCTGGAAGCCTTGGTGGCCGGTGCCACGGGCTGGTGTACCGCCGCGCCCAACCTGATCCCGGCACTCAACCTGGCGCTGTGGGACGCCGTACAACAAGGCGATCTGGCCGAAGCCCGTGCGTTGTTCTACCGCCAGTACGAGCTGCTGGAGTACATCACCCGCCGTGGCCTGCCGACCACCATCAAGGCCGGCCTGAAAATGCTCGGCCAGGATGTCGGCGCCCCACGCCTGCCCCTGCAGCCGCTGGATGCGCAAGGCAGCAACCACCTGAAAAACCTGCTGGTGACGCTGACCAACTGATGCACAAACCTGCCCGGCAGCCTGTCGCTGTCGGGCAGCCTTTTTCTTCAGGAACAGCCTTGGGCTGCGAAAGGGCCAATGACGCTGCAGTCGGTTTACCCCTTCGCCGCACAAAACTGCTCCTCATCTGACCATTACCAGAGGCAACCATGGACGCGCCTGCTCAAAGCTCTGCAACCCCGCTCAGGCTGACAGACATCCTTCACCCGGTGATTGCCGGACTCGTTTCGGTGATCGTCAACTACGGCGGCACGTTCATCCTGGTGTTCCAGGCGGCCAAAGTGGCCGGGCTGAGCCCGGAGCTGACGTCATCGTGGGTCTGGGCGGTGTCGATCGGCGTCGGCCTCAGCGGCCTGGCACTGTCCTGGTACACCCGCGAGCCGGTCATCACAGCCTGGTCCACGCCAGCCGCCGCGTTCCTGGTCACCGCGCTTGCCAGCGTGCCCTACAGCGAGGCCATAGGTGCCTACCTGCTGTCGGCCGCCGGCTTCGTGGTGCTGGGGCTTAGCGGGTGCTTCGAGCGCCTGGTGCGCGTCGTGCCCGGCGGCATTGCCGCCGGCCTGCTGGCCGGCATCCTGCTGCAGTTCGGCATCGGTGCCTTTGCCAGCCTGTCGGTCGACCCCGTCCTCGCCGGGCTGCTGATTGCAGCCTATGTGGCCTTCAAACGCTTCACCGCCCGTTACGCCGTGGTCGCCATACTGCTGCTGGGCCTGGGCTACCTGTTGCTGCAGGGGCAAGTGGGCCTGACGACGTTGCGGCTGGAATTCGCCTCACCGGTTTTCACTGCGCCCACCTTCTCCCTCAACGCGGCCCTCAGCGTGGCCCTACCCTTGTTCCTGATCACCCTCACCGGCCAGTACATGCCCGGCATGCTGGTGCTGCGCAACGATGGTTTCAAGACCAGCGCCAACCCGATTGTCGCCGTCACCGGCATCGGCTCGTTGCTGATGGCGCCCTTCGGTTCACACGCGTTCAACATCGCCGCCATCACCGCGGCCATCTGCACCGGCAAGGAAGCCCATGAAGACCCGGACAAGCGCTGGGTAGCGGGCATCGCTGCCGGTGTCTGCTACATCCTCGTCGGGGTGTTCGGGGTCACGCTGGCGAGTGTCTTCATGGCCCTGCCGGGCACCTTTATCACCACCCTGGCGGGCCTTGCCCTGCTGGGCACCATCGGCGCCAGCCTGGCCAGCGCCATGGCCGATGCCCGTTCACGCGAGTCAGCACTGATCACCTTCCTGGCGGCGGCGGCCAACATCAGCCTGTTCGGCATTGGCGGGGCTTTCTGGGGCCTGGTCATTGGTCTGCTGGCCCATGTTGTACTGAACGGTCGCCTGCCCGGTTTGAGGGGCACCTCCCGCTAAGCGAGCTCTCCACCACTTTGTAGTGCGCCAATGGCGCATACCGCTCAACAGGTATCGACATGCCCCACCCTGGCCCCAAACTGCTGACCCAAATTGCTGCCGTGCATTTCGTCAGCCATGTGCACATCATGCTGATCCCGGCGCTACTGCCGGTGCTGCCCGGCCTGCTGGGCGTGGGCTTCGTAGAGCTCGGCGCAGCCCTGGCAGTGTTCAACATCGTCTCCGCGCTGGTGCAGGCCCCGCTGGGTTACGCCGTCGACCACTACGGTGCACGTAAAATGCTCAAGGCCGGGCTGCTGTTGGGCAGCCTCAGCTTTGTGCTGCTGGCGGCCAGCCCCGGTTACGCGGTATTGCTGGTGGCGATGGCCATGGCTGGCCTGGCCAATGGTGTGTATCACCCGGCCGACTATGCGCTGCTGGCCAACGGCATCGAGCCAGCACGCCTGGGGCGGTCGTTCTCTATTCATACCTTTGCCGGTTTCCTCGGTTCGGCCGTTACCCCAGCCGTATTTCTCGGCATCGCCGCAGCGTTGGGCACGCGGGCAGCCCTGGCGGCGGGCGCAGTATTCGGGGTAGCCGCGCTGCTGCTGATATCGATACCAGGCAGTGGCGTTTACCGGGTCGCCAGGCCTGCCAACCAACAAGGCGCAGGCCCGGCCGCAGCTACAGGCCGCGTACGCTTGTTCACCCCCATGATCGGCGTGCTGACGGTGCTGTTCATCCTGCTCAACCTGAGCACCAGTGCCATCGAGAAGTTCTCCGTAGCGGCCCTGGTCCAGGGCCAAGGCCTGACACTGGCCTGGGCCAACGCCGCGCTCACCGCTTTCCTGCTGAGCAGCGCAGCCGGCGTGCTATGCGGGGGCGCTTTGGCCGACCGTACCCGGCGCCACGGCCTGGTGGCGGCACTGGCCTTCGCGCTGGCGGCTGCGCTGACTGCACTGGTGGCGCTGGGGCTGCTGCAGGGCTGGGCATTGGTGGCCGTACTGGGTGCCATCGGCTTGCTCACCGGGGTCATCGCCCCATCACGGGACATGCTGGTCAAGGCGGCGGCGCCACCCGGGGCCGAGGGCAAAACCTTCGGCCTGGTGTCGACCGGGTTCAACGTCGGCGGTGCCATCGGGCCGGTGGCGTTCGGCTGGATGCTCGATCAGCGCCTGCCCAACGGGATTTTCGTCGCATCGGTGGTGTTCATGCTGCTGACGGTGCTGCTGACCCTGGCACAGGAGATGTATTCAGCCAGAAGGCGCGCGACTGAACAGCTGGCGCGCGCCCTGTAGGCCCGGTGCAGCATTGCCAGGCCAGGATCAGTCATTCATTGCGCCGGGTTGGCATGCACCACGCGCCCGCCTGCCCCCGGCCGATTGACGAACAGCACATCCAGCACACTGTTGCGCAAGCCCTTCAGTGCATTCCAGTTCGCTGACGTATGCACGTATCTGTCGCGCAACAGCCGCTGTTCTTCCTCGCTCAACCCCACCTGGCCAGTTTCCCCCAAGGCGAAGGCATGCAGTTTTCGGCTGATGCCCGACAACTCTTCCGGCAGCCGATGCTCAGCCTGCGCCCCCAACGGCGCAAACGGCACGCCAGCGCGCACCGCCAACGCCCGCATCACGCTCAAGTACACCCGGGACAGGTGCCCCGCCACTTGCCGCTCCCGGTACACCGCCGCATAGACCTGCTTTTGCGCCTCGTCCCGCCGCCCACCGGCAATCGGCTCCTCCCAGGTCATCACGCGCGGCCTGGGTTCGCCCATGTCGGCAAACGCCGAAGCCAGCAAGGCACTCACCTTGGCATGTACGCGGCACTGCTCGACGCACATGCCTGCGGGCACCCGCTGGGACTGCGGCTTGCACAGCAGCACCTGCTCCAGGAGGGTCTCCGGGTAACCACCACCAATGTTCGAGTGCACGCCCGGCAGCACGATGTCGTGGCCACTGCGCACCAGCGGGAAGTTATGCCGCCGCTCGTCCTCGGCCACCAACTGCACCACGTGCCGGGCAATATCCGCACCCAGGCCCAGGCGCAGGCCACCGTGGCGGTCGTCTGCAGGGTCGAAGTCACCCTGTAGGGGCGCGACGATTGCCGCCACGGTGTCGAACAGGCCAATAAAGTTGATCGAGGTTTCGCACGCCACCGACAACAGCCCGCCCGCGCCATCGTGCAGCAGGTTGGCCAGATGCCGCACCGCTGCCGCGCCGCGGCTGAAACCGAAAAGGTCGAACTCGACCCCTTCCAGCGTTGCCTGCGGATGCACCCGGCGCCACGCCTGCAGTTGCTCGGCCATCCCCTGCAACGCCTCGGCCACCCGCGCCTCGGCACCCGTGCGCCCATGCCCGGTGGCCGAGGCGTAGACATGGTCGGCTTCACCCGCCAACGTGCCCACGCCTTCCACATAGCGCTTCAAGAACGCCTGGGCCCCGTCGGCACTGACCGCATCAGCCGGATACAGCGCATGCAACAGGGCCACATTGCTCAAGGCGTTGCCATAGCTGCCGCCTTTGTCCTCCTGCTCACCCACCGTCGTGGCATTGTGCAGGTTGTTACCGGTGCCATCGAAGAACACGCCAAAACGCAGGGTGACCGGCGTAAGGTTTGGCGTGCTGCCGCTGCTCATTTTCATCATCGTGCCTTCTGCTTGTCCAAAAAGCACAAGCAGGCGCCAGCACGCCGTCACGGAACATCAGGCAATGGCCAGCCATACGTGGGACATTTCTTTACCCGCATGCCCGACTGCAACGATAAATTTACCCGCCGCCATTGGTCGCCGCCCCCCCGGATAGATTAAAGTATCACCCCTTGCCAAGGCTGCTGCCTCACGCCGCCTCAGGCCCCCTACCAGGAACCGTCGCCGATGGAACACCGTGAAGCGCTGATCGCGCTGCGCACTTTTCTTTCTACCCAGATCCTAGGCCAGGAAAAACTGGTCGAACGGCTGTTGATCGTGCTGCTGGCCGACGGCCACATGCTGGTCGAAGGGGCACCTGGCCTGGCCAAGACCAAAGCCATCAAAGAACTCGCAGAAGGCATCGAAGCGCAGTTCCATCGCATCCAGTTCACCCCCGACCTGCTCCCGGCCGACATCACCGGCACGGAGATTTACCGCCCGGAAACCGGCAGCTTCGTGTTCCAGCAGGGGCCTATCTTCCATAACCTGGTGCTGGCCGACGAAATCAACCGCGCGCCGGCCAAGGTGCAGTCGGCGCTGCTCGAAGCCATGGCCGAGCGCCAGGTCAGCGTGGGCCGCAGCACCTACGACCTGTCGCCGCTGTTTCTGGTCATGGCCACGCAGAACCCGATCGAGCAGGAAGGCACCTACCCGCTGCCCGAAGCCCAGCTCGACCGCTTCCTGATGCATGTAAAAATCGGTTTCCCCGATGCCGCCGTAGAGCGGCGTATCCTGGCGCAGGCCCGGGGTGAAGCTCTGGGCGGCGAAACCAAGCCTGAGCGCCGGGTCAGCCAGCAGGCCATCTTCGCCGCGCGCAAGGAAATCCTTGGCCTGTACATGGCCGACGCAGTGGAGGAATACCTGGTGCAGCTGGTCATGGCCACCCGCACTCCGGCCAAGTTCGACACCGAGCTGGCCGACTGGATCGCCTACGGCGCCAGCCCGCGCGGCTCCATCTCGCTGGACCGCTGCGCGCGCGCCCACGCCTGGCTGGCCGGGCGCGACTTCGTCAGCCCCGAAGACATCCAGGCCGTGCTGTTCGACGTACTGCGCCACCGTATCATCCTCTCGTTCGAGGCCGAGGCGGCAGGGATCGACCAGGACCGCGTGATCCAGCGCATCCTTGACGTCGTCGCCGTTGCCTGAGCCCATGCCCACTGCGCAGCTGGCCGAACATGGCATCCGCATTGACCTTGCCGATCTGATCGACATGCGCCACCGCGTGCGCGAAATCCAGCTGTTTTCCAAGCCCGGCCAACGCAGCCCGCTGGTTGGCCTGCACCATTCGAGGCTGCGCGGGCGCGGCGTCGACTTCGACCAGGTGCGCGTTTACCAGGCCGGCGATGATGTGCGCAACATCGACTGGCGTGTCACTGCGCGGACCCAGGAGCCGCACACCAAGCTGTTCCACGAAGAACGCGAGCGGCCGATCTTCATCCTCGTCGAACAAAGCCAAAGGCTTTTCTTCGGCTCGGGGCTGATGTTCAAGTCCGTTTTGGCGGCCCAGGCGGCGGCGCTGTTCGGCTGGGCAGCGCTGGGCCACAACGACCGCATCGGTGGCCTGGTGTTCGGCGACAACGAACACCACGAAGTCAAACCCCGGCGCAGCAAACAGAGCCTGCTGCAACTGCTCAACCGCTTGGCAAAGGTCAACCAGTCACTGCACACCGAAGCCGTACCGGGGGCCGATAGCCTCGGCCTGGCCCTGCGCCGCGCCCGCGAAGTGCTGCGCCCCGGCAGCCTGGCGATCGTGATCTGCGATGAACGCTCGCTCAGCGCCCAGGTGGAACAGCACCTGGCCATGCTCTCACGGCATTGCGACCTGCTATTACTGCCGGTATCCGACCCGCTCGACCACGCATTGCCCGCCGCCGGCCTGCTGCGCTTCGCTCAGCGCAGCGCCCAGCTGGAGCTCGATACCCTCGACGCCAACCTGCGCCAGGCCTACCGACAGCAGGCTGAAGCCCGAATCGAGCGCTGGGAGCTGATGGCGCAAAAGCTGAGGGTGGTACTGATGCCACTGAGCACGCAAAGCGAAATGGTCGAACAATTGCGCGAGTACCTGAGCGCCCAGCGGCCACGGAGCGCGTCATGAACCCGCTCGACCAGTTGCACCCACTGATCGCCCCGGCACCGGTCAGCCTGTGGCCTCCCGCACCGGGCTGGTGGCTGCTGCTGGCCGTCCTGCCGCTACTGGGCTGGGGCTTGTGGCGGCTGCGCCGCTGGCGCCCTGGCAAACGCCGCATCGTGCGCGCCGAACAACCCCTGGACCCGGTGCGCCTGGAGGCCTTGGCCGAGCTGGCACGCCTGCCACGTCCGTATGACGGCGCCCCGGCAGGCGCCTGGCTGCAACAGATCAACGCCCTGCTCAAGCGCCTGTGCCGCAACCACTACCCAGGCGCCAACAGCCACACCCTCAACGGCCGCCAGTGGCTGGCCTTTCTCGACAACCGCTGCCCGGCCGCCGGCCTGACCCGCTGGATGGTACTGGTCGAAGGCGCCTATAAACCCGAGTGCAAGCTCGACGACAAGGCCATCGCCGGGCTCAGCCAAGCCGTCGAAACCTGGATCCGCAAGCATGTTTGAACTGGCCTGGCCGTGGGTCTTCGCCCTGTTGCCGCTGCCATGGCTGGCGCGCCTGCTGCTGCCTGCAGCCGATAGCGGTGAACCGGTGCTCAGGGTGGGTTTCCTCAGCGAGCTGGAAGGCCTGGCCGGGCGCCGCGCGCGGCTCAATCTGCCCACCTGGCGCCAGCAGGCACCGTTCGTCGTCATCTGGCTGTTGCTGCTGTGCGCCGCCGCTCGCCCGCAATGGCTGGGCGAACCGGTGCCGATCGCCGCCAGCGGCCGCGACCTGCTGGTGGCGGTGGACGTGTCCGGGTCGATGGACTTCCCCGACATGCAGTGGAAGAACGAGGACATCAGCCGCCTCGATCTGGTCAAGGCGCTGATGGGCGACTTCCTGCAAGACCGTGAAGGCGACCGCGTGGGCCTGATCCTGTTCGGCAGCCAGGCCTACCTGCAGGCGCCGCTCACCTTTGACCGGCGCACCGTGCGCACCTTCCTCATCGAGGCGCAGATCGGCATCGCCGGCAAGAACACCGCCATCGGCGACGCCATTGGCCTGGCGGTCAAACGCCTGCGCGAGCGCCCGGCACAAAGCCGGGTGCTGGTGCTGATCACCGACGGCGCCAACAACGGCGGGCAGATTCACCCGCTGACAGCCGCCCGCCTGGCGGCCCAGGAAGGCGTACGCATCTACACCATCGGTATCGGCGCCAACCCCGAAGCCAGTGGCACCCCAGGCCTGCTCGGCCTCAACCCGAGCCTGGACCTGGACGAAGCCGCGCTCAAGGAAATTGCCGACATCACCCACGGCGCCTACTTTCGCGCCCATGACGGCGCCGAACTGGACGCTATCGGCGATACCCTCGACCAACTGGAGCCCGTGGCCCAGCAACCGACCCAGGCACGCACAGCCCAGGCTCTTTACGCCTGGCCCCTGGCGCTGGCGCTGCTGCTCAGCGTGCTGCTGGTGGTGGCCGTGCAGTGGCCCGACAACCTGTTGCAACGCGTGCTGCGCAAGCCGCGCTTCCTGCAGCCGCACCCGGAATGGCGCCAACGCTTGAAGCGTTTGCGTTTAAGGAGGCGGCGATGATCGACTTGTGGCCCCAATGGCTGCGCCCACTCTGGCTGCTGGCAGTTCCCGTGCTCGGCTGGCTGCTGTACAAGCTGTGGCACCGGCGCAAACGTGCCGGGCGCTGGCAGATGATTCTGCCGCCAGCCTTCCATGGCGTACTGCTGGGTGGCGGCAGCGGCAGCACCAGCAAACTGCCGTGGGTGGCATTGGGCCTTGCCTGGTTGCTGGTGGTCCTGGCGCTGCTCGGGCCCAGCTGGCAGCGCCTGGAAGAAAGCCGTCAGCGCCCGGCCGACCCCCTGGTGATCCTGCTCGAACTGACCCCGCAAATGCTAGCCGAGGACAGCCCGCCCAACCGCCTGGAACAGGCGCGGCGCAAGATCCTCGACCTGCTTGAACACCGCCGCGACAGCCAGACGGCGCTGGTGGTGTATGCCGGCTCCGCGCACACCCTGGTGCCGCTGTCTGACGACCTGGCCACCACCCGCAATTTGCTCGAGGCCATCGACCCGTCGATCATGCCAAAACCCGGCCAGCGTGCCGACCTGGCTGTGCAAAAAGGCCTGGCGCTGCTGGCCCAGAGCGGCCTCGGCCAAGGCCGCCTGCTGCTGGTAGGCTCGGCGCTCAGCGACGCCGAGCGCCAGGGCATCACCCAGGCCCTCGGCCGCCAGGGCCCCAGCCTGCTGATGCTGGGCATCGGCAGCCGCGAAGGCGCCCCTGTGCGCCAGGCCAATGGCGAATACCTTAAAGACGACCAGGGCGGCATCCTCTTGCCTCGCCTGGACAGTGCCAGCCTGAAAGGTTTTATCAGCGGCACGGGTGGTCGCTACCGGCACGCCCGCATCGACGACCTCGACCTGCGTGGCCTGGGCCTGTTCGACAACCCGCGGAGCGGGCGCAATGACGGCCAGACCCTGCAACTGGACAGCTGGGCCGACCAAGGTTACTGGCTGCTGATTCCGTTGTTGCTGCTGGCCGCCTGCGCAGGCCGGCGCGGCTGGCTGTTCTGCCTGCCACTGCTGCTGGCATTGCCGCAGCCCGGCCACGCTTTCGAGTTCAACGACCTGTGGCTGCGCCCCGACCAGCAAGGCCAGAAGCTGCTGGAGCAAAACCGCCCGGCCAGCGCTGCGCGTCACTTCCAGAACCCGCAATGGCGCGGCATGGCCCTGTACCAGGCCGGCGACTACGCCGGTGCTGCCGAGGCATTTTCCCAAGGCGACACAGCAGCAGCCCACTACAATCGGGGCAATGCCCTGGCCCATGGTGGCGAGCTGGAAGCCGCCCTGGATGCGTACGAACAAGCCCTGGAGCGCCAGCCCGACCTGCAAGCCGCGCTGGACAACCAGGCGCTGGTGCAGCAACTGCTGCAGCAGCGTGAAGCCAAGGCCGAGGAACAGCCACCCGGCAGCGATGCCCAAGACCCGCCCGGCAGCGAAACCGAAGGCAACAGCAGCTCGGCCAGCAGCCCGGCCCAAGGCACACCCGGCAACGACCAACAGGCCAGCCCCGAACAACCCGGCGAAAGCAGCAGCAACAGCCAGGCCGCCCCCGGCAACCAGGCCGGGGGCGACGACAGCGTCATCCAGCCGCCCCAGCGCCCAGTGTCGACCAGCCTCGACGGCGAACAGCGCCAAGCCCTGGAACAATGGCTGCGGGAAATCCCCGACAACCCGGCAGAGCTGCTGCGACGCAAATTCTGGTATGAACAGCAATTGCATCAGGAAAAATCACGATGAGTCGCTTCGGCGTCTTTCTCCTCACCCTGCTGTGGGCCGTGCTGGCCCAGGCCGAGCCGCTGCTGCAGGCCAGTGTCGACCGCACCCGCCTGGAAGCTGGCGAAAGCCTGGAACTGACCCTGGAAAGCCAGGACGTCACCCAGTTCGGCAAGCCCGACCTGCGCGCCCTGGAAGGTGACTTCGAAGTGCGGGGCACGCGCCAGCTGAACAGCCTGCACACCCTCGACGGCGAAACCCGCGCCAGCACCCGCTGGATCATTACCCTGCTGCCACGGCGCAGCGGTAGCCTGCGCATCCCCGAGCTGCAACTGGGCCAGTCGCACAGCCAGGCCATCGAACTGCAAGTGCTGCAGGCCGATGACAGCCGCCAGGAAAACGCTCAGGTATTCATCGAAGCGACCCTCGACAACCACGACGTCTATGTCCAGGCCCAAGCCGTGCTGACCCTGCGCATCTATCACTCGGTCGCGCTGTACGACGACAGCAGCCTCAGCCCCCTGCAACTGGAGAACGCCAAGGTCGAGCCGCTGGGCGAGTCGCGCACGTATGAAAAGGAAATCAACGGCGTGCGTCATGGCGTGATCGAAACCCGCTATGCGGTGTATGCCCAGCAAAGCGGTACCCTCGACATCCCGCCACTGACATTCACCGCCACGGCAGCCGCCAGCAACGACGCAGCAGCGCAGGCCAATGGCGCGGCCCGCGCCGGCCATCAGGTCCAGGTCAGCTCGCTGCCCTTGCGCCTTAACGTACGGCCGATTCCGGCAGCCTGGCCGGCTGGCTTGCCGTGGTTGCCAACCAGCAGCCTGACCCTGGAAGAGCACTGGAGCCCCGACCCCGGCAGCCAGCAGGTGCAGATTGGCGACTCGCTGACGCGCAGCATCACCTTGCGTGCCGAAGGCTTGTCCAGCACCCAACTGCCACCGCTGCCGGCCACAGAAATCATCGGCCTGCGCCGCTACCCTGACCAGCCACTGCTGCGCAACGAAATCAGCGAACGGGGCATGACCGCCAACCGCGAAGAGCGCGAGGCCCTGGTGCCGACCCACAGCGGCACGCTGGCCTTGCCGGCGCTGGAAGTGGCCTGGTGGAACACCCGCGAAGACCACCTGGAACACAGCAGCCTGCCGGCACGCACGCTGAACGTGCAGGACAACCCGGCACTGAGCGCCGACACCCCGGTGGGCGACAACAGCAGCGCCAGCACCCTGCTGTGGCCCTGGCAGCTGTCCACACTGGTGTTCGCCCTGACCACCGTGCTGGGCTTTGCCCTGTGGTGGCGCGCCCGGTCGCGGCCAGCGGTGCTGCGCACGGCGCAGAACGGGCCAAGCCCACGCACCTTGCTGGACGACCTCAAGCGCGCGTGCCAGGCCAACGACCCTCAGGCTACGCGCCAGGCGCTAGATGCCTGGGCCCGGCAACAACCGGAAACCCTGGCCGAGATGGCGGCGCGCTTCGTACCGTTGTCGGATGCGCTGGATGGTTTGAACGGGGCGTTGTACAGCGAGAGCGGGCAGTATTGGCAGGGGGAGGATTTGTGGCGGGCGATTGGTACCATTCCGCCGGCGGAGCAGGTATTGCTGCCGGCGGGTGAGAACGGCAGTTTGCCGCCGCTCTACCCCAAGTGATGCGCAGTGGCTGGTTGCGAATTTTCAGCTCATGGCCGCCCCTGACAGCACTTGCCGAATGTACCAGCCGAGTCAGATGAACCGCTGCCCCTCGAACGGGTTCCAGCTCTGCTGCCCTTTGCCCTGCTTCAGGTAATAGGCCCGGTTGGTCAGGAAGCTGTACAAAAACGCAAACCCCATGCTGATACCGTTATCCAGAGGACGCGGGATTTCGCTGCCCGTCGCGACCTCATAGACGCTCAGCAGCAGCCCGATGCCGATGATGATGGCCAGCATGACCAGGTTCTTCTTCCACAGCCCCAGCACGAACCAATAGATCGGGCCGAAGAAAAAGGCTATGAAATTGTTGTTGATCAGCAACTTCTTCCCGAACGGCAAGGCGCGGAATGCGGCTTTGTATGACTCGGAGGTGGGGGCGCCGTACTGATCGAAGAAGGCGAAACGCTCCCGCCATTTTGGCTTGAGGTTATCCGGGGAAGATTGGGTCTGAGGGATGCCTTCCATTGGTGACTCCTGTGATTGTCGTCCGTGGGTTTCGAATAGCCGTGATCATGGCCGTTTCGGAGGGTAAATCAGCATACTTTTGAGGGCAAGCTTGATCCCTGGTGCAAAGCGAGAGCCAGCTCACAGAACGTTCAAGGCGGAAGTCGCCGAGCGTGTGCTCGATGCTTTGCCGCGACACGTCCGTGGGGCAAACCGAGATGCGCGACACCCTGCTATCAATGTCAGCTTTTCATGGAACCAACGTGGCAACCCGCGTCAACGCCTGGAGTCGCAGGACGCTACTGCGATAAGCCAATGCCATCCATGAACAAGGGGTTCAATGCGCGGGCTTGCCTGCAGGACAACCAGCACCGTGCGCCCATGAGATCAAGCGCTGAACTTTCGGGCCGCACAGCGGCCCCGTGCATGGGTTACCATACCGCCCTTGCGCAACACCCATCACCCAAGCCAAGCCCTCGCTTGCTCGACTCGACACCAACAGGTCATCCATGCGTCTGTTTCATACCTCCGACTGGCACCTGGGCCAAAGCCTGCACGGCCAGGAACGCGATTTCGAACACGCCTGCTTCCTCGACTGGCTGCTCGGCCAGCTACACCTGCGCCAGCCGGATGCGCTGCTGATTGCGGGCGACATCTTCGACACCGTCAACCCGCCCGTCAAAGCCCAGGAACGCCTCTACGACTTCATCGTCCAGGCCCACGAGCAGCAGCCCAAGCTGGACATCGTGATGATCGCCGGCAACCACGACTCCGGTTCGCGCATCGAGCTGCCCGCCGCGCTCATGCGCCGCCTGCGCACCCATGCCCTGGGCCGTGTGCACTGGCTGGACGAGGGCCAGCTGGATGCCGAGCGCCTGCTGATTCCGCTGACCAACGGCCGTGGCAAGGTGGCCGCCTGGTGCCTGGCCCTGCCGTTCCTGCGCCCGGCCGAAGTGACCGGCCCGCAGTTGGGTGACGACTACCTGCAAGGCATCACCCAGGTGCACCAGCAACTGATCGCCGCCGCGCAGAAGAAGCGCAAGAAAGACCAGGCGCTGATTGCCATCAGCCATGCTCACATGGCAGGTGGCGCGGTGTCGGAAGACTCCGAACGCAGCCTGATCATCGGCAACGCCGAGGCGCTGCCGGCCAAGCTGTTCGACAAGGCTATCAGCTACGTCGCCCTGGGCCATCTGCACAAGCCGCAGAAGGTCAACCGCGAAGAACGCATCCGCTACAGCGGCTCGCCAATCCCGCTGTCGTTCGCCGAAATCAACTACCCGCACCAGGTCCTGGAAGTGGAGTTGGACGGCAACGGCCTGGTCAGCGTCGAGCCACGCCCCGTACCACGCGCCGTGGCCCTGCAACGGGTGGGCCCGGCACCGCTGGGCGAGCTGTTGCAGCAACTGGCCGACCTGCCAGTGATCGACCTGCTTGAAGACCCCAACCGCCAGCCCTGGCTGGAGGTGCGGGTGATGCTCGACGAGCCGCAACCCGACCTGCGCCAGCAGATCGAAACCGCGCTTGAAGGCAAGGCGGTACGGTTGATCCGCATCAGCGCCGAATACGCTGGCCGCAACAACGCCGAAGACGATGGCCTGGCCTTTGTCGAGCTGGCCCAGATGACCCCGCAAGACCTGTTCAGTCGCGCCTGGGAGCAAGCCTACGGCAACCCCGCCGACGAGCAGACCCTGGCCGACTTCGCCCTGCTGTTGCAGGACGTGCTGCAGGAGGAGGAACAGCCATGAAAATTCTCGCCATCCGCCTGAAGAACCTGGCATCGCTGGCCGGTCCGATCGACATCGATTTCACCGCAGAACCGTTGGCCAGCGCTGGCCTGTTCGCCATCACCGGGCCTACCGGCGCCGGCAAGAGCACCCTGCTCGACGCCCTGTGCCTGGCGCTGTTTGGCACCGTGCCGCGCCTCAATGACATTGGCCGTGAGGCCAAGGTGCCAGACGCCGACGGCGAAATCCCCACTTCCGACCCGCGCAACCTGCTGCGCCGTGGCACCGGCAGCGGTTTTGCCGAGGTCGATTTCGTCGGCATCGACGGCCGCCGCTACCGCGCCCGCTGGGAAGCCAACCGTGCCCGCGACAAGGCCAACGGCAAACTGCAGCACAGCCGCCAGAGCTTCTACGACCTCGACAGCGAGCAGGTGCTCGGCAGTGGCAAGAACGAATACAAGCAACTGGTCGAAGCCCGCCTGGGCCTGAACTTCGAACAGTTCACCCGTGCGGTGATGCTGGCCCAGAGCGAGTTCGGCGCGTTCCTCAAGGCCGATGACAAAGACCGCAGCGAGCTGCTGGAAAAGCTCACCAACACTGCCATCTACACCCGCCTGGGCCAGCGTGCCTTCAGCAAGGCACGCGAAGCCGGCGAGGCACACAACGCCCTGAAAGAACGCGCCAGCCACCTGCTGCCGATGGCTGCCGAGGCCCGTGCCGAGCTCGACCAGCGCCTGGAGCAGGCGCAGCAGCAGTTCAAGGCCGACCAGGCCGGCGAGCGTCAGCTGGAGCAGCAACGCAGTTGGCTGAATGAGCAACGCCAGCTACAGGCCCAACACACCGAAGCCAGCACCACGCTGCAGGCCGCCGAACTGGACTGGCAACAACTGGCCGAACCACGCCTGGACCTGGCACGCCTGGAGCGCCTGGCCCCACAGCGTCACCAGTTCCACCGCCGACAGGCACTGAGCGCACAGCTGGCGCCAGTGGCGGCAAAAATTGCCGAGCAGCAACAGCAACAAGCCGAACTGCAGGTGCGTACCCGCGAGCTCGAACAGGCGCTGGACCATGCGCGCCAAGCGCTTGCCGAGCGCCAGGCCCAGCACGTCGAGAACGCGCCGCGCCTGCGCCAGGCTTTTGCCGCGCAGGACAGTCTGGCACGCCTGGACCAGGAACTGGCCGCCGAGCGCAACATCAGCCAGCAGGCGCAACAGCAGCTCGCTGACGGCCAGCAGCAACTGCAGCAGCTGGAAGACAACCAGCAGCGCAGCGTGCAGCAACTGGCGCAGATCGAAACCGCGCTTGCCGACAGCCAGCACCTGGCGGGCCTGGCCAATGCCTGGCACGCCTACCTGCCGCAACTGAAGCAGGTAATGCTGATCGGTGGCCGCCTGACCAAGGGCCGAGAAGAGTTACCCGGCCTGCAGGCCCGGGCCAGCCAGGCCAATGCGCACCTGCAGGCCGAGCGCGACGCCTACGACCTGTTGTTCCGTGAAGCCAAGGCCGAACCCCAGGCCCTTGCCGAGCAGATCGACCTGCTCGGCGGTATGCTGCAGGACAACCGCAAACAGCAGCGCGCCGTAGAGGAAATGTCACGCCTGCACGGCCGTGAACAGGAGCTGCGCCAGCAGCTGGATGACCTGCGTGAACGGCAGCAGCAGGCCATGTTGCAACGCCAGCAACTGATTACCGAAGGCACCGCCGCCAAGGCCGAGCTGGAGGCCGCCGAACAGGCGTTGACGCTCACCCGTCAACTGCTGGAACGGCAACGTCTGGCACGCAACACCAGCGTCGAAGAACTGCGTGGCCAACTGCGTGACGGCGAGCCCTGCCCGGTCTGTGGCAGCGCCGAACACCCGTTCCATCAGCCAGAAGCGCTGCTGCAGAGCCTGGGTCGCCATGACCAGGCCGAAGAGCACGCCGCGCAGAAGCAGGTCGAAACGCTCAACAGCAAGCTGGTGGAACTGCGTACCCAACTGGGTGTGGTCAATGCCCAGCTCAAGGACTTCCAGCAGCAACAGCAGCAACTGGGCGAACAGTTGCAACCGCTGGTGGCTCAGGTACAGGCACACAGCCTGTGGCCAGCCCTCGCCCCGCAGGACGACAAGGCCCGTCGCGCCTGGCTCGACAGCCAGCTGCGTCGCCTGGATGAAGAAATCAGCCAGGACGAGAAACGCCAGAGCGCTCTGCTGGCCCTGCAAAAAGACGCCGCCCGCCTGAACCAGCAATTGCAGGCGGCCCACGACGCCCAGCAACAGGCCCAGCGCCATCTGGAGCAACAGCACCAGGCCCTGGCCAACGATGAGCAACAGTTGCAGCAAGGCCTTGACGACCTGGCCGGCGTCTTGCCCAAGGAAGCCCTCAAGGCCCTGAACGAAGACCCGGCCAATGCCTTCCTCGCCCTCGACCAGCAGATTGCCCAGCGCCTGCAGCAACTGGAACAGCGCAAGGACGAACTGGAAGAACAGCAAGCCCGCCAAACCCAGCTGGACAAACTGCGTGACCAACAACAGGCGCGCGTGGAAGGCCTGCAGCAGTTGCAGCAGAAACTGGCCACCCTCGACGATCAACGCCAGCAAGCCCTGGCCTCACTCGGCGAACTGCTCGGCGAACATGCCAGTGCCGAAGCCTGGCAACAGCACATGGACACCGCGCTGGAACACGCCCGCGCCCTTGACGCCGACACCGCCCAGCGCCTGCAGGCGCTGCGCACCCAGGGCGTACAACTGGCCAGCGAACTTAAGGCCAATGCTCAGCAGCAACAAGCGCTGGACAGCGAGTGTCAGCAACTGCAAGGCCAGATCGCACAATGGCGCAGCCAGCATCCGGAACTGGACGACGCCGGGCTGGATCGCCTGCTGGCCATGGATGACGCCCAGGTGAACGAACTGCGTCAGCGCGTGCAAGGCGCCGAGAAGGCCATTGAACAAGGCCGCGTGCTGCTGCAGGAACGTGAGCAGCGCCTGCAACAACACGCCGCACAAATGACCGTGGACACCTCGGCCGAAGCCCTGGAGCAGGCCCTGGCCGAACTGCGCGGGCGCCTGGCCAACCATGAGCAGCAGTGCGCCGAACTGCGCGCGCAACAGGCCGACGACCAGCGCCGGCAGCAGGCCCACCAGGCGCTGACGGCAGAAATCGAACAGGCCCACCAGCAGTGGCAACGCTGGGCCCGCCTCAATGCCCTGATCGGTTCGGCCTCGGGCGATGTGTTCCGCAAGATCGCCCAGGGCTACAACCTCGACCTGCTGCTGCACCACGCCAACGCCCAACTGCGTCAGCTGGCCCGCCGCTACCGCCTGAAGCGCGGCGGCAGTGCCCTTGGCCTGCTGGTGCTGGACACCGAGATGGGCGACGAACTGCGTTCGGTGCACTCGTTGTCGGGCGGGGAAACCTTCCTGGTGTCGCTGGCCCTGGCCTTGGGCCTGGCGTCGATGGCTTCCAGTACCCTGCGTATCGAATCGTTGTTCATTGACGAAGGCTTCGGCAGCCTCGACCCCGAGTCACTGCAGTTGGCAATGGACGCCCTCGACGGCTTGCAAGCCCAGGGCCGCAAAGTGGCGGTGATTTCCCACGTACAGGAAATGCACGAGCGCATTCCGGTACAGATCCAGGTACGGCGCCAGGGTAATGGCCTGAGTGACGTGGAGGTGTGCGGGTGATCCTCTACTCGTTCCGCCGCTGCCCGTGGGCCATGCGCGCGCGCCTGGCCCTGCGCTATGCCGGCTGCGAGGTGGAGATCTGCGAAGTGGCGATGAAGAACAAGCCGGCGGAGCTGCTGGCCTTGTCGCCCAAGGGCACGGTACCGGTGCTGGACACCGGTGCCGGGGTACTGGAAGAGAGCCTGGACATCATGCGCTGGGCGCTGACGCAAAACGACCCGCAGGACTGGCGGCTACAGGCCAACCCTGTGGCTGCACAGCAGGCTGAAACGCTGATTGCGCGCAATGACACCACGTTCAAGGCGCACGTGAACCTGTACAAGTATGCCGAACGTTACCCGGAGCATTCCCGCGAACATTACCGCCAGCAGGCCGAGGCCTGGCTGGCGGAGCTCGAAGGCTTGCTGGTGGGGCGGGCTTACCTGCTGGCCGACCACCCGAGCATGGCCGATGCCGCGTTGCTGCCCCTGATGCGCCAGTTTGCCGGGGTCGAACCGCAGTGGTTCGCCGAGGCGGCTTATCCGCGGGTGCGGAGCTGGCTGGAGGGGTGGCTGGCTTCGGAGCTGTTCAAAGCGATCATGGTTCGCTGAACAGGGTGGAAATTTGGCCAGCAGGGCCGGCCCTTTCGCGGGTGAACCCGCTCCTACGACGGCCTGTGTCCACCACCATCTGCGTGTAGGCGCGGGTTTACCCGCGAATACGGTGGCGGCGGCAACAGTGAACGGCGCGTGACAATTGGCCAGCAGGGCCGGCCCTTTCGCGGGTGAACCCGCTCCTACGACGGCCTGTGTCCACCACCGATCTGCGTGTAGGCGCGGGTTTACCCGCGAATACGGTGGCGGCGGCAACGGTGAACGGCGCGTGACAATTGGCCAGCAGGGCCGGCCCTTTCGCGGGTAAATCCACTTCTTGCACGGTGTGTCTGGCCAGTTCACCTATGAGCGAACCCTCCCAACCTCTTAATCGATGAACTTCAGGTCCGAAGGCGCGTCCTGCGCCATGGTCTGCACGGTCTCCCCCAACTTGCCAGTCAAGAGATCACGGCGCATGACCACGATCTGGTTGCTCTTCTGGTTGGCTACCAGCAGGAAATTGCCGCTAGGGTCCAGGGCAAATTCACGGGGGTGATCGCCTTCCACGGAGCGGCGCTGCACGAACGTCAACTGGCCGTCATTCTTGCCAACCGCAAACACCAGGATTTCATTCGCCGTGCCACGGTTGCTCACGTACAGGAAGCGGCCGTCCGCCGACAGGTGCAGGCCTCCCGCTGCCTTGGCCGCTGCATCCTGCTGCTCGGTCAGCGGCAGGCGTTGACGCTCAAGCAAAGCAGCGTCCTCGACGTCGAACATCACCACTTCGCCACTCATCTCCAACGTCAGGTAAGCATGCTGGCCCTTGGCGTCGAACAGCAGGTGACGGGGCCCACTGCCTGGCGGCAAGGCCACCGAGGCCGGGATTGCCGGGCTCAACGGCTTGTCCACACTGGCGCCGTCGTAGCGGTAGATGAATACCTTGTCCGCGCCCAGGTCGCAGGCATAGACATGCTGGCCATCGGGCGACAGCACCAGTGCATGCACATGGGCACCGGCCTGGCGCTCGGGGTTGACGCCACTCGCCTTGTGCCGGGCCTGTTGCACCGCGGGCTCGAGTTTGCCGTCCCTGGCCACCGGGATGACCACCAGGCTGCCGCCGGGGTCAGGCTTGACCGCGTAGTTGGCCACGAACAGATAACGCTGGTCACGACTGAGGCTGGCGTGAGTCGGTTCGTCACCTTGGGTGACCATCTGGTTGAGCGGCTTGATTTCGCCCTTGGTGCTGACGCTGAAACTACTGGCATGGCCACCCGGGGTTTCATTGACCACGAACAGCTGACGCTGGTCGGCCGACAGCACAAGCCAGGAAGGGTTGACGTTCTTGACCACTTGTTGCGGTGTGGGGTCGATGCGGCCGGCCTTGTCGTCGAACTGGTAGCGGTAGATACCCTGGCTGGCGCCATCGGTGTAGCTGCCCACCAGCAACGTCGAGGCGTGGGCGTGGATAGTCAGGCTCATCAGGCTAGCGGTCAGCAGGTTAGTCCAGGTGCGGTTCATCTTGCTCATCATCCGGGGCGCGAAAGGCACTCATACAGACTAGTCGATGCGCGCCGTTGGCATCGTCGAGTTGCCACTCGTCTCCGGTGGCGATGGCGGCAGCGATTTGCTCAGGCGTGAACGACCAGCGGCGCAATTGGCGGCCGTCCATGCATTCGACAGTGAGGCCGGCTTCATCGGCGGTGAAGTCGAAGGCGTGCAGGCCGTCGATCAGAAGCATATCGCAGGCCTGCAGGGCGGTAGCGAGGGGGGACATAGGGGTACCAATCTGAAATGGATTGGCAGTATAACCTTGGGGCCGCATTGCGGCCCCTTCAATCAATGGGCAAAGATCGACCCACCCTCCTTGCCCACCATCTTCTCAGGCTTGATCAGGAACCGCGCCAATGCCGGTAGCAGCCACAACGCACCAAACATGTTCCAAAGCAGCATGAAGGTCAGCATCAGACCCATGTCCGCCTGGAACTTGATCGCCGAGAAAATCCAGGTGCATACCCCAATGGCCAGGCACAGCCCGGTGAACAGCACCGCTTTGCCGGTCGAGCGCAGGGTCTGGTAATACGCTTCCTGCAACGGCAAACCGGCACGCAGGAAGCTTTCCAGGCGGCTGTAGATATAGATGCCATAGTCCACACCAATCCCCACACCCAGCGCCACCACCGGCAAGGTCGCCACTTTCACCCCGATGCCCATGTAGGCCATCAGCGCGTTGCCCAGCACCGAGGTCAGCACCAGGGGCAGCACGATGCACAGCGTGGCGGCGAACGAGCGGAAGGTGATCAGGCACATCACGGCCACGCAGATGTACACCAGGATCAGGATGGTCAGCTCGGCCGACTTGATCACCTCGTTGGTCGCGGCCTCGATGCCCGCGTTGCCCGCCGCCAGCAGGAACTGCAGGCCTTCCTTGTCATGGCTGTCGGCAAACGCCTTGGCCACGGCGGTGACGCGCTCCAGCGTTTCAGCCTTGTGATCATTGAGGAACACCAGCACGGGTGCCAATGAGCAGTCGCCGTTGTAAAGGCCATCGGCTCGGGCGATAGAGTTGTTGAGGATGTCCGGGTTGCGCGACAGGGTTTCCCATTTCAGGCTGCCCTCGTTCATGCCCTTGATCACCTGTTTGGAAACGGTGACCAGGGAAATCGCCGACTGCACGCCAGGGGTGTTTTCCATGGTCCACATCAGCTCGTCGATCGGCGCCATGGTCGAGTGGACCGAGCACTTCTCCGACGGCGTCTTGACCATGATCACCAGCACATCGGAACTGGTCGAGTAGTTGCTGATGATGAAGTTGTTGTCCTGGTTGTAGCGCGAGTCGGGGCGCAGCTCCGGTGCACCCTGGTCGAGGTCACCGATCTTCAGGTTCTGGCTGTACCACAGGCCGCCGGCGAAGGCGAGCAGTGCCAGCACCACCGACACCGGCGCCACCTTGGCACTGGCGAAGTTCGACAACAGGCGCCAGAACGGGTGCTCGCGGGTCGCGTCTTTCTTGCTGCGCTCGATGGCCTTCTTGCTGATGCCGACGTAGGAGATGGCCACCGGCAACATGATCAGGTTGGTGAACACGATCACCGCCACACCGATGGAGGCGCCGATGGCCAGTTCGCGAATCACCCCGATGTCGATGATGAGCAGGGTGATGAAGCCCACTGCGTCGGCAAGAATGGCGATCATTCCCGGCAGGAACAACTGACGGAATGTGCGCCGGGCAGCGGTTAGGGCATTGTCGGCATCACTCGACTGCAGCGCGATACCGTTGATCTTCTGCACCCCGTGGGAAATGCCGATGGCGAAGATCAGGAACGGCACCAGCATCGAGTACGGGTCCAGGCCAAAGCCCACCGCATGCATCAGCCCCAACTGCCAGACCACCGCCACCAGCGTGGTAATGAGCACGGCGACAGTGCTGCGGATGCACCAGGTAAACCAGTACAACAACACCAAGGTGATCGCCAGGGCGACGCCGAAGAACATCGCCACCATCACCAGGCCATCGATCAGGTCACCGACCTTCTTGGCAAAGCCGACGATGTGGATTTTTACATTGGGGTTCTGCGCCTGGAACTTGTCGCGGATCTTCTCTTCCAGCAGGTGAGAGAACTGCTGGTAGTCCAGCTTCACCTGTTTGCCAGGGTCCTGCGGGTCCGGGTAGCTCTCCAGCAGCGGTACGTCGACGATGCTGGACTTGAAGTTGTTGCCTACCAGGCGCCCCACCTGGCCTGACTTGAGCACGTTGTCGCGCAAGCTATCGAGGCTGTCCTGCGAACCGTTGTAGGTGTTAGGGATTACTTCGCCACCGGAAAAGCCCTCCTCGGTGACCTCGCTCCAGCGCACGCTGGGGCTCCACAGTGACTTCAACCCGGCCCGGTCGACACCGGGAATGTAGAACACCTCGTCATGGATCTGACGCAAGGTCTCCATGTAGTCCTTGTCGAAGATGTCACCGTTCACCGCCTCCACCGAGATGCGCACGGTGTTGCCGAGGTTGGCCAGGTCGTTGCGGTGCTCCATCATCTGCTCGATGAACGGGTGCTGCAGCGGGATCATCTTCTCGAAGCTGGTGGACGGGCGAATCTGCGTGGCCTGCCAGAACAGGAAAATGCTGACCAGCACGCACAGGGCGATGACCACTGGGCGGTTATTGAAGATCAGGCGTTCGAGCAGCGTGGCTTGATCCTGATGATGCGGGTGCATGGCAATGCTCTCCCTGCTGGTCATGGACGCACCTCCCGGGCAGCCTGATCAGCCCCTTCGGCGCTGGTCAGGTGCACACCACCCTGCCCTACCAGCAGCAGGCCGCCGTTGGCCAGGCCACTGACGCCGGCCAGGGCGAGGCGGTCGGCACGGTTGTACACGCTGAAAGTCTGGCCGTCGTCCGTGCTGCGCAGCACGCTGCCACCATTGCCGACCAGCACCAGAGTGCCATCATCGACAAGCGTAGCGCCTGCCAGGCCGAACTCCAGCGTACCGCGCGCGGCCTTGAGTTCGATCGGCTGCCAGCTGTCACCGAAGTCGCTGGAGCGGAACAGGTTGCCGCGAAGGCCGTAGGCCAGCAGGGTCTGCGGCCTGGCGGTGCCGATCACGCCGAACAGCGAGCCCTCGTAGGGGCCCTGGACCTTGGCCCAGGTCTGGCCCTTGTCGGCGGAGCGGTACATACCGCCCTGCTCACCCACGATGAACAGGCCGGCATCGCGCACTTGGGCGATACCGTTCAGGTGCAACTGATCCGGGTTGTCCAGCCGCTCGGCCACGTCCTGCCAGTGCTGCCCGCCATCGGTGGTTTCCAGCAAGGCGCCATAGGCCCCCACGGCAAACCCGTGCTGGGCGTCGAGGAAGGTCACATCGAGCAAGGGCGCTTCACGGGCCAGGTCTTCGAACTGCTTGCTCCAGGTAGCGCCGCCGTCGCTGCTGGTGAGGATCTGCGCGTCATGGCCGACGGCCCAGCCACGCTTGTCGTCGAGGAAAAACACGGCAGTGAGCAATTGCCGGGTGGGTACCCGGGCCTGGGTCCAGGTGCTGCCCTGGTCGTCGGAGAACAGAATGTGGCCGCGATCACCGACCACCACCAGGCGCTTGCCGGCATGGGTGGTGTCGATCAACAGGCTTTCACTGGCCTTGGCCGATTCGGTGGAGTATTCGTCGGCTGCCGCGGCCTGGGCGCTGTCGGCCCACACCCCCAATGCCAGTGCCAGCATCGCGCTGGCTGCCCATGGCCAGGCACCACGCCTGGCTGGCGTACGTAACTGTTCCCTCATGACTGCCCCCTTGTTGTGTTCTTTTTGGTGGGTCAATGCATTGCAGGCTTTGCGAACGCCTGATCTAGAGGCCTGCAATAGCTTGAGGGGATCGTAGCGGGGATGTTTGCGGGAGTACAACGGGCGGGGTGTTATGTTTTGTTGTCGGCCGGGGAAAGCCGGGGCCGTTGGGCGGCCCTTCGCGGGTAAACCCGCTCCTGCAAAGGTTTCATCCCCCTGTAGGAGCGGGTTCACCCGCGAAGGGCTGCAAAGCAGCCCCAATTCACAAGAATTACGCCAGACTCTTGCTCACAACCTCATACACATCACTGGACAACTCACCCGAAGCCAGAATGCGCTCCAGCTCACCCTTCATCAGCGCCTGACGCGCATCGTCATACTTGCGCCAGCGGGTCAGCGGCGCCAGTTGCCGCGATGCAATCTGCGGATTCAGTGCATTCAGCTCGATCACCAGGTCCGCCAGGAAGCGATACCCCGAGCCATCGGCAGCATGGAAGTTGACCAGGTTCTGCCCGGCAAAGGCACCGATCAGCGCACGCACCTTGTTCGGGTTCTTCAGGGTGAAGGCCGGGTGCTGCATCAATGCCTTGACCCGCGCCAGCCCGCCCGGCAGCGTGCTGGCCGCCTGCACGCTGAACCATTGGTCCATGACCAACGGGTTGTCCTTGAAGTGCTCGGCAAACGCCTCCAGCGCTTTCGCGCGCTCGGCCTCGAACGGCGAGTTGACCAGTACCGCCAGCGCGGTAAGGCGCTCGGTCATGTTGTCGCAGTGCTCGAACTGCTCCAGGGTCGCCTCCAGCACCTGTTGCTTGCCACTCTGCATCAGGTACGACAGGGCGATGTTCTGCAGGCTGCGGCGGGCAAAGTGCTTGGCCTCGGCCGCATAGGCAGTGCTGCGCGACACCTCACGGTTGGCCTGGTAACGCGCCCACAGGGCGTCGAACAGGTGTTCGGCGATCTGCTGGCGTGCGAACTCGCGGGCGGCGTGGATGGCGTCGACGTCGGCCACCTGGCTGATCTCGGTAAGGTACGCCTCACCTGGCAGCGAGAGCATTTCGGCCACCATGGCCGGGTCCAGCGATGCATTGCCCAGCACAGTGCCCAAGGCGGTAATCAGGCGCTGGTCGAGCTTCAGGGCTTCGCCGCGTTGATGCTGGCCGATCAGTTCCTGCAGTACCTGCACCGACAGCTGCTGGCCCGCTTCCCAGCGGTTGAAGCCGTCGCTGTCGTGCTGCATCAGGAACATCAGCTGGTCGCGGCCATACGGGAAGCTCAGCTTCACCGGGGCGCTGAAGCCACGCAGCAGCGACGGCAGCGGTTTGGCCTGGATACCCTGGAAGGTGAAGGTTTGCTCGGCCTCGGTCACCGACAGCACGCGGCTGGTCCCTTGAGCGGCGTCTTCACCAGCCAGTTGCAGCGGCAGGTCGTTGCCGGCGGCATCCAGCAGGCCCAGTTCCACCGGGATCACGAACGGCAGTTTCTCGGCCTTTTCCGGGGTCTGCGGGCAGCTCTGGCGGAACGTCAGGCTGTAGGTCTGCGCGGCGTCGTCATACGCTTCGCTGACCTCCAGGCGTGGGGTGCCCGCCTGGCTGTACCAGCGCTTGAACTGGGTGAAGTCGACGCCGTTGGCGTCTTCCATGGCCTTGATGAAGTCGTCGGTGGTTACCGCCTGGCCATCATGACGCTCAAAATACAGGTCGCTGCCTTTACGGAAGCCTTCGCTACCCAGCAGGGTACGGACCATGCGCACCACTTCGGCGCCCTTCTCGTAGACGGTCAGGGTGTAGAAGTTGGATATTTCGATGAAGCTGTCCGGGCGCACCGGGTGGGCCATGGGGCCGGCGTCTTCGGCGAACTGGTGGGTGCGCAGGTAGGCGACGTCTTCGATGCGCTTGACCGTGCGCGAGTTCATGTCGGCACTGAACTCGGCATCGCGGAATACTGTGAGGCCTTCCTTCAGCGACAACTGGAACCAGTCACGGCAGGTAACGCGGTTGCCCGACCAGTTGTGGAAGTACTCGTGGGCGACCACGCCTTCGACGCGCTGGTGCGCAGCATCGGTGGCGGTTTCGGCACGGGCCAGCACACAGCTGGAGTTGAAGATGTTCAGGCCCTTGTTTTCCATGGCGCCCATGTTGAAGTCATTGACCGCAACAATCATGAAGATGTCCAGGTCGTACTCGCGGCCATAGACTTCTTCGTCCCAGCGCATGGACTTTTTCAGGCTGACCATGGCGTGGTCGCACTTGTCGATGTTCTCGGGCTCGACGTAGATGCGCAGGGTCACATCACGGCCGGACTGACGGGTGAAGCTGTCTTCAACGCACCACAGGTCACCGGCCACCAGAGCGAACAAGTAGGCCGGCTTCATGAACGGGTCTTCCCAGGTCGCCCAGTGGCGGCCATCTTCGGTCGGCCCGCTGCCGATCGGGTTGCCGTTCGACAACAATACCGGGTAGCGATGCTGCTCGGCGATGACCGTGGTGGTGAAGGTGCTCATCACGTCCGGGCGGTCGAGGTAGTAGGTGATCTTGCGGAAGCCCTCGGCCTCGCACTGGGTGCAGAACATCTTGCCCGACTTGTACAGGCCTTCCAGGGCGGTGTTGCTTTCCGGGTGGATCTTCACGCTGGTGTCGAGGGTGAAGCGCTCGGCCTTGGGCTGTACGGTCAGGCTGTCGGCGTCGAGCTGGTAGTCGCCTGGCTGCAGTTCCTGGTCATCCAGCGAGGCGCGCAGCAGTTCCAGCTGCTGGCCATCGAGTTCCAGTGGCGGCAGGCCGGCACCGCGTGCCGGGTTGCGGCGCATGACCAGTTGCGCGTGAACCAGCGTGTGGTCCTCGAACAGCTCGAAGGTCAGGTGCGTCTCGTCGATCAGGTACTCCGGCGCCTGGTAGTCCTTGAGGTAGATCACTTGCGGTTGTTCGGTACGCATGTGCAGGTCCTTTTTACTGGAGCACGGCCAACTGGTAGGCCGTGTACTTGCGAATATTGATCACACCGGTGTCGAAGATCAGGTACTGGCCCTTGATGCCCAGCAGCGTGCCCTCGGCCACCGGGTCCTTGTCGAGGTTGAAGCTGACAATCTTCTTGGGGTACGCCTCGACCGGGTAGTTCATCTGCACCACTTCGGCGTCCGGCAGCGGCTGGATCGCCTGCAGGCCGAAGCGCCCCTGCATCTCGCGCAGGCCGTCGGCGCAGGCTTCGAAGACCTGCTCCCGGATGGCCGGCAGGTCGAGCACCTCGGCATCGCTCTTGAGCAGCGCGCGCCAGTTGGTACGGTCCGGCACCTGGCTGCGCAGCACGTCTTCGACCAGGCCCGATTGCTGCCGGGTGGCCACGCGCATGATCGGCAACGCCTGACTGGCACCCTGGTCGAGCCAGCGGGTGGGCAGCTGGGTGGCACGGGTAATGCCGACCTTGATCCCCGACGAATTGGCCAGGTACACGATGTGGTCGGTCATGCAGAACTGTTCCCCCCACGACGGCTCCCGGCAGGTGCCGGCGTCGTAGTGGCATTTTTCCGGGGCCATGATGCACACATCGCACTGGGCCAGCTTGGTCATGCACGGGTAGCAGTAACCCTGGCTGAAGCTGGTCTTGGTGCGCTTGCCGCAATGGCTGCAATGAATGGCGCCGAGGTATTCCAGGCGCAGGCGCTGGCCGATCATGGGGTTGACCGGCACCTGCGTGTCATCCAGGCGGAAGCTGTACTGCACCACCGGTGCCTGCAGGCTGACGGCCATTTTGCTCAACGAGCCACGAGCGAGTTCGATCAATGTACCGAGTCCGACTTGAACAGAATGTTGGCGATGGGCGCGGACTTCGACGCGCATTCCTGTGGGCCCATGTAGCCGGTGCGCTGGTCTTCGGGCAGGTTCTTCATCTCCCAGGCGATGACCGCCTGCAGCGACAGTTCTTTCTGCTCGGCCGTGAGCTTGCGGCCGTCGGACCATTTGCCGATTTCCACCGCCAGTTTCAGGCTCTGGTAGATTTCCGGGGTGATGTTTTCAATCATTTGCGCGAAAGTGGACATAGTGTCTCCTGATTCAAGCCGACAGTTTACGCCGGGCCAGCGCCCCACCCAAGAGCCCGGTCAGGCATCCGATGAGCAGCCCGCCGACGTGGGCGGCATTGGCGATCTGGCCAAGGCCGAGGGTGCCGACCACGCCGGTCAGGCACACCACCAGCCAGATCAGCATCATCACCAGCACGCCCTTGGGCAGGGTGAAGTAACGGTCGGGCGCCAGCCACTGGTACAGCCAGATGTGCCCGAGCAGGCCGTACAGCACGCCGGACAGGCCGCCAAACAGGCTCGGCCCGCTGGTGTAGTGCTGGGCCAGGTTGGACACCAGGCTGAACAGCAGGGTCAGGCACAGCAACGCCCACGGGCCCTGGCGCAGTTCGATGCGTTTGCCCAGCTCCCAGTACCACAGGCTGTTCATGGCCAGGTGCAGCACACCGAAATGCAGCAGCATGGGCGACACCAGTCGCCACCACTGACCTTGGTCGAGGGTTTGCGCCAGCGAGGTGAAGTACAGGTAGTCGCCCTGGACACGGAAGTCGAGGAAGGTGAACCAGCTGATGGTGGTGAAGTTGTCACCAAGCCCCGTCAGGCCGGCGACGATGAAGCACAGCAGCAGGGTGAGGGTGGTGATTTTGCAGGCCTTGGCCTGGGCTGCCAGAGAAGGCTGTGTGGGGGCATTCGCGGGTGAAACCGCCCCTACAGGGTCGGCGCTCGCCGGCAGGTCGGCGTTGCCGTCGGGGTAGCGCTGGTAGAGCTGCAGCACATCTTCGGCCAAGGTGTCGGGGGCCCAGAGGACCTGGGCATCACCCTCCTCGCTGACCCGGTGCGGCACCTGCAGGCGCTGCAACAGCTGGACGAAGCCGCTGAGGTCGACCGACAGCGGCAGGCGCATCACTTCGATTATGTTCATTGGTTGGCCTGTGGGCGGTCAACGTCGACCCAAACGAACTTGTGTGGGTCGATGCGGGTTTCATCATCCAGCCGGTAGGCGACCAGCTTGCCGTAGAGCACGGCGCTGTAGTCCAGGCAGGCCAGGTTGGCGCGGATTGGCGCCGGGCGGCCGCTGCGCCAGTAATGACCGACGAACAGCAGAGGCTGGTCTTCGTCATATCGCAGCAAGGCGTTCTTCTGGCTGTGGCTGAGCGGGGTACTGGCCACTTCTTCGGGCAAGGCATCGGGCTGGAAGACGATGTCACCGTAGGTCTTCGGGTCTTCTTCCCAGAACTTGGTGCGGAAGAACGCGCGGGTCAGGCCGTCGCCGCCGGTCAGCGTCAGCCCGTCCGGCAGGCGCATGTCGGTTCCGCGCAACAGGCGGTTGCACACCGTGTCGGCAAAACTGCCACTCACGGCCGAGGCCTGGATGAAGTGTTCATCGATGCGTCCGTCGGGGTATTGCTGGCGCAGCGGCTCGATCAGCCGCGGGTCCCAGCAGGCGTGCACCAGACGGAAACGGCCGGCGTCGACGAACAGCGGCAGCTGGTAGAACCAGTTGACGAAATCGTGCCAGTCGCCAGGGTGCTGGGCAAACTGGGTCAGGGTTTCGTCGATCAGACGGGCATGCCGCGGCGTGTGTTCGCGTACATAGGCCTTGCCGCTGCCAGGCAGCGCCGGGGTGACCCAACCCAGGGCGTTGTATTCGTGGTTGCCCATGATGCAGAACGCCTGGCCGGCTTCGACCATGTCGTGAACGATGTGCAGCGCCTCACGAATGCGTGGCCCGCGGTCGACGATATCGCCAAGGAACAGCACCTGACGTCGCGGGTGGCGCCACACGCCGGCCACGCGCTTGTATCCGAGGGCGTCGAGCAGGCGTTCAAGGGTCAGCGCACAGCCGTGCACGTCGCCGATGATGTCAAAACTTCGCGCCGGATCGAGCATCAGTCGTCACTGCTCCCCAGGCGGCTGCCCCAACCCAGCTTGGTGCGGCAGACCTCGTAGTAATTGTGGTCCAGCGGGTGGATCAGACGCAGTTTCTGCGGCTTCTTGCTGACCGTGATGGTGTCGCCGGGGGCACAGGTAAAATGGTTCTGGCCGTCACAGGACACCTGCGGGTAGATCTGCAGGTCCTTGGACACCACGATCTTCAGCTCGCTGTTGCCGTCGACCACGATCGGCCGGCCCGACAAGGTGTGCGGGTACATCGGCACGATGACGATGGCATCGAGCTTGGGGTGCATGATCGGGCCACCGGCCGACAGCGCATAGGCGGTGGAGCCGGTGGGGGTGGCGACGATCAGGCCGTCGGCTTTCTGGCTGCAGACGAACTGGCCGTCGATGTAGATCTCGAACTCGATCATGCGCGTGGACTTGCCCGGGTGCAGCACCACGTCGTTCAGCGCATCGCCCTGGCCGATGGCCTCGTGGTGGCGGCGCACCTCGGCCTGCAGCAGGAAACGGTTTTCCACCAGGTAGTGGCCGTCGAGCACTTCGGCGACCTTCTGCTCCAGCTCGTCGGGGCGGATGTCGGTGAGAAAACCCAGGTTGCCACGGTTGATACCCAGCACCGGAATGTTGTGCCGGGCCAGCGCGCGGGCTGCGCCCAGCAGGCTGCCGTCGCCGCCGACCACGATGACCAGGTCGCAGACCTCGCCCAGCAGCTTGCGGGTGGACGTTTGCAAGCCATGGCCGGGCAGCACTTCGGCAATGGTGTCCTCGAGGATCACGTGCAGGTGGCGATCGAGGAGGAATTTTTTAAGTCGGCGAATGGTGTCGAGCACCTGCGAGCTGCCAAGGCGACCGATGATACCGATATTGCGAAATTGCTCCATGGGGCTCCTGCAAGGCTTTGCGGCGGGTGACGATGCGCCGATTATGGGCGAAACCACCGGGCAGCGGCAAACCGGCTATGCTCGCAGGATGACGCCATTCGCCCAGCTCCACGACCTGCCCCGACAATTGCAGCGCGCCACCGTGCGTGACCTGGCATGGACCCTGTTGTCACCGCCCCTGCTCAGCGACCCGCCCTGCCCCCAGCGACACCCGCTGGCGGGCAGCCTGTGGGCGCAGCAGCCGCAACGCCTTGAACAATGGTTGCGGGCCCTGGATGCCGATGACCGACCGTTGCGCGCGTGGCTGGCGCAATTGGGCAGCCGGCGCCTGGGGCATTACTACGAACGCCTGTGGCAGTTTGCCTTGGGCCAGGCGCCAGGCATCGAGCTGCTGGCCGCCAACCTGGCGATTCGCGACGGCGGGCGCACCCTGGGCGAGCTCGACGTGGTGCTGCGCGACCACGACGGCGTGCACCACCTGGAACTGGCGATCAAGCTGTACCTGGGCCCGGAAGACGCCGGGCACGACCCGCATGCCTGGCTGGGGCCTGGTTGCCATGATCGGCTGGGGACCAAGCTTGCGCACCTGGCAGGGCACCAGTTGCCCATGTCCAAGGGCGCGCACAGCCGCGAGATGCTGGCCAAGCTGGGGATTGAGCAGGTACAGGCACATGTGTGGCTGGGCGGCTATCTTTTCTACCCGTGGCCGGGCCATGCCAAGCCACCCACCGGCGCCAACCCGCAGCATTTGCACGGGCGCTGGGTGCGACGGCAGGACTGGGTGCTGGCTGAAAGTGAACGGTGGCAGCCGCTGCAACGGCATGCCTGGCTGGCACCTGCGCGGTTCGAGGCAGGCGAATGCTGGCTGGCGGAGCAGTTTGCAGCCTGGTTGCATATGCTGGAGCAGCAGGCACCGGCGCAGTTGCTGGTGCGACTGGAGCAGGAGTCCGATGGCGCCTGGCAGGAGGTGGAGCGGGTGTTTCTTGTGGCTGATGACTGGCCGTATCTGCCCGGTAACTGATGTCACCTGTTCCGGCCCCTTCGCGGGCACGCCCGCTCCCATCAAACAAAATGCAACCCACTGTTTTCTAAGCACTCAAGCGGCCACCAGCTGATACCCCAGTTTCCGGGCTTTGCGGAGCAAAGCCCGGACCTGCCGGTCTTGGCTTCTGGTTTCGAACTCCTCAAGACCTTTTTCAACATAAGCCTGCTTCTTGGTTAAAAGGTTGTACACCAGACGTGCCAACTGATGCGCAGTGGCCTTGATGGCGCAGCTGGTATCCATTCGAGTCAGCCTGGCTCGGTGCGATGCACCAATGAAACCCTTGTCGTTACGGGCATTGGATGCAGCCTGCTTGAGTGCTTGAGCTGCTCGATTGACTATTTTTGGCCCGCCACCTGCCAGTCGATGACCGCCGGAAATTCGGGTAGGGGGAGACAGTCCCAACCAAGAGCAGAAGTGCTGTGAGGACGGGAAGCGTGATAGATCTGTACCGATCTCCCCTGCCAGCACTAATGCAGTGTCCACCCCAATGGTTGGAATTGCGGTTAGGTCCACGCCAAGAACTTTCCACAATGTCTGATGCAATTCAGTCTGTCGGGCACCGTTTCGGTGTGGGCTCCGTAAAGGCTTATTGGATGGCTCTGGCTTGTTTTGCAGCACCGGTAACTGCTCTAACGCGGCTTTTATGGCGTCGTCACAATCAGCAATTTGCTGCTCCAGGAAGTCATAGGCAGCCAATTCCTGAGTTAGCGCATGCAAATGCTCGCGCCGCCAATTGCCATGAAGACTCCGAGCGACAGCCTCCTTGCCTGCCTTGATGCGGCGGTCGGTCAGTTCAGCCAGTTGCACTGGGTCCCGTTCACCTGCGCAGATGGCTCGCAAAATCTTCATGCCAGTTACGCCGGAAATATCACTGATGACATTGGCCAGCTGGATGTTCATTTGGCTCATGGCCTTTTGCATCCGGTTCAGCGTCTGCGCCTGGTCTTTCACTTTGGAAGCACGCTGCCTGACCAATGACCGGACGCAGCAGGTCAGATCATCGGGGCGGAATGCGCCTCTGAGCAGTCCATGAGTCATCAGCTGCCAAATCCACTGGCAATCCAGCACATCTGATTTACGGCCCGTGATTTGTCGAGTTGCTCTGGCATTGACGAGATAAACCTCAAAACCGCGCTCGCTGAGAATCTCGTAAATTGGAATCCAATAAACTCCCGTGGATTCCATGGCAACGACCTTGATCCCCAGGCTTTCAAGCCAGTTAGCCATCTTGAGCAGGTCGTCCGTAAAGGACGTGAACGACTGGACGGGATTTTCGTGCCGGGGATCGACCGCCACGAAATGCTCTCGACCACCGACATCGATCGCCGCGCAATCGGGATGGACGACGGTAAAGCGTTGCTTGGAAGGCTTGCGCGCCATGATGAATCCTCGCAGGATAGAGGGCGCGCGGGGCACACGGTGGCGAAAGGGTTCACTCTCTCATACGTGGTCACAGCTGAATCAGCTGATGCCTACAGGGACTTCACGCCGATACCGTGCGGATCACTCTCCCACGCGGGTGTGCGCACACACACCAGTGCTGGCTACGATCTCTGTCCCGCGCACACGAACCCTAACAAAGCAAAAGGCGGCTGGCCCTACCGGGCCAACCGCCTTTTCTTTTTCAACATGTCAGCGTCGCTGCGGATCTAAAGCCGTACACCTCATGTTTGCTGCGCGACAGCGCAGCCCGGAAGGGCTGGGTGATCTCCCACAGGCACTGCACAGTCTTTGAAGACTGTGCAGTGCCTGGACTGCCCCCCAAGGGGTGGATTGGTGTCCAACTTCTTGGGGGCAGTCCATACCTGTGGGAGCGGGCGTGCCCGCGAAGGGGCCGGTGGCTGGCAACACAATTTTCACAGACCCAGCGCAAAGATTCGTTTCTGGTAACCATTACAATGGCACCTGAGCGCCAGCAAGAGCGCCTTTCCGACCTGATGACGAGGACCGATCATGGTTTCATCCAACCCCGCGACCCATTACGCGCGCCTGTCCATCGCCCTGCATTGGCTGATGCTGGTGTTGCTGGCTGCTGTCTATGCCCTTATCGAACTGCGTGGCCTGTTCCCCAAGGACAGCGCCGAACGCAACCTGATGAAGGACCTGCACTTCATGCTGGGGCTGAGCGTGTTCGTGCTGGTCTGGCTGCGTCTGGCCATGCGCCTTAGCCGTCCGACTCCGCCCATCGTGCCAAAACCACCAGCCTGGCAGACCGGCCTGGCGCACCTGATGCACCTGGCGCTTTACCTGCTGATGATCGGTCTGCCGCTGGCCGGTTGGTTGATCCTCAGCGCCGCCGACAAACCGGTGCCGTTCTTCGGCCTGGAGCTGCCACATCTGATCGGCCCGAACCCGGACCAGGCCAAGTTCATCAAAGGGTGGCATGAGCGTATTGGCAGCTGGGGCTACTGGCTGATCGGCCTGCATGCACTGGCCGGGCTTTACCACCACTATGTGCAGCGCGACAACACGCTGTTGCGCATGCTGCCCTACAAGTAACCGCGTCGGCCCTGCAGGCCACCCGTGTGCACGAAGATCAGGTTGCTGCCGGGCTTGAACAGCCCGGCAGCAACCTGATCACGCAAGGCCAGCAGAGCCTTGCCGGTATAGAGGGCTTCGAGCGGCACGCCAGTGCGCCGCTCGCAGTCGGCGATGAAGGTCAGTAGCTCATCGTCGAATTTTCCGAAACCGCCACGGCAGGCGTCGTGTAGCTGGTAGCCGTGCGTGCCGGCCAGTGCTGCCACCGTCTCTGGCACCCCATGATCCCTGGGCACTGCCAGCGCACCATGTACGGCATGTGCACCCACCTCGGCCAGTACAAGGCCGGCCAAGGTAGTCCCCGTTCCGGCAGCCAGCCACCAGGCGTCATGGTCTGACCAGCCCAATCCCGCGATCTGCGCGCGCGCCTGCTGCATGATCAGTGCGCAGCCCTGCGCACCGGCCAGCCCGCCGCCCCCTTCAGGGATGCAGTGCCAGCCTGGATAGCGCGCTTGCCAAGGTTCCCAGAAGCCGGGTTCGTTGCGTGCACGGTAGCCGCCGTAGCCTAGCCAATGCAGTTCCATGCCCAGCGCCTGCAGGTCACGCACGGTTGGCGTGTCCTGGGCATGGCCGCGTAACAGGCCGACGGTGGCGAAGCCGAAACGCTTGCCGGCAGCGGCCAAGGCGTGCAGGTGATTGGAATGGTTGCCGCCGAGGCTGATCAGGCCCGGGGCATTGCTGGCGCCAGCCTGTTGCAGGTGGTGGCGTAGTTTGAACCACTTGTTGCCGCTGATCAGTGGGTCGATCAGGTCCAGGCGCAGAATGGCGGCCTGGACCTGGGCTTGATTCAGCCAGGGCAAGTCCAGAAATTGCAGCGGGGCTTGGGGGAGGTCGAATACATGCATGGATCGCAGTTTACAGGGTAATCCCGCAAGCGCTTGTAATCGATGAACTCGCCCCGCCAGGGCATTACAGTGCCAGGGTGGACGCGCATCAGTGGTTCGACACAGGCATCGACGGCCCGGTACAGACCGTCGTAGGAGCGGGTTCACCCGCGAAAGGGCCGGGCCTGCTGGCCAATCTCCACTCGCCGTTCACCGTTGCCACCGCCATCGAATTCGCGGGCATGCCCGCTCCCTCCGTTTACCGTGCAGGTATCGGGCTCACGCAGCCTCGACGCCCTCAGAGTTCGGCCGCCAACCGCGAGCCTTGGTTGATCGCCCGTTTGGCATCCAGCTCGGCCGCCACATCCGCGCCGCCGATCAGGTGCACCGACTGCCCCGCCGCCGCCAGCCCTTCCTGCAGTTCGCGCAGCGGATCTTGCCCGGCACAGATCACCACGTTATCCACTGCCAGCACCTGCGGCTCGCCGCCGTCCACACGAATGTGCAAGCCAGCATCGTCGATACTCAGGTACTCGACGCTGTTGAGCATCTGCACCCCTTTGTTTTTCAACCCGGTGCGGTGAATCCAGCCAGTCGTCTTGCCGAGCCCGTCACCCACCTTGGATTTCTTGCGCTGCAGCAGGTACACCTGCCGTGCCGGGGCGTGCGGCTCGGCCTTGATCCCGGCCACGCCACCTCGCGCCTGAAGATGGGTATCGATGCCCCACTCTTTCCAGAATGCCCCTCGATCCTGACTGGTGGCCACGCCCTGATGCACCAGGTACTCGGACACATCGAAGCCGATACCTCCCGCGCCAATCACGGCCACCGACTTGCCCACCGGCTTGCGCTCGAGCAGCACGTCCAGGTAGCTGAGCACCTTGGCATGCTCCACGCCCGCAATGGCCGGGGTACGCGGGGCGATGCCGGTAGCCAGGATGATTTCATCAAAGCCGCCCCCCACCAGTGCTTGCACATCGACGCGGGTATTCAGGCGCAGGTCGACACCTGTGCTGTTGACCTTGTTGCGGAAGTAACGCAGCGTTTCAAAGAATTCTTCCTTGCCCGGCACCCGCTTGGCCACGTTGAACTGGCCACCGATTTCGCTGGCGGCGTCAAACAGGGTCACCGCGTGGCCCCGCTCAGCCGCCACGGTGGCCGCCGCCAGGCCAGCCGGGCCGGCGCCGACCACGGCAATGCGCTTCACCGCACGTACAGGCAGGTAGTTGAGTTCGGTCTCGTGGCAGGCCCGCGGGTTGACCAGGCAACTGGTCAGTTTGCCGCCGAAGGTGTGGTCCAGGCAGGCCTGGTTGCAGCCGATGCAGGTGTTGATTTCATCCGCGCGACCGGCAGCGGCCTTGTTGACGAAGTCTGGGTCGGAGAGAAACGGTCGGGCCATCGAGACCATGTCGGCATCGCCCTCGGCCAGCACCGCCTCGGCCACTTCCGGGGTGTTGATGCGATTGGTGGTGATCAGCGGAATGCTCACCACGCCGCGCAACTTGGCGGTGACTTTGCTGAAGGCCGCACGCGGCACTTTGGTGGCGATGGTCGGGATGCGCGCCTCGTGCCAACCGATTCCGGTGTTGATCAAGGTAGCGCCGGCCTGCTCGATGGCCTTGGCCAGCAGCTCGATCTCGTCCCAGGTGCTGCCCCCCTCGACCAGGTCGAGCATCGACAGGCGGAAGATGATGATGAAGTTCGGCCCTACCGCGCCACGCACCCGGCTGACGATTTCCACTGCCAGGCGCATGCGGTTTTCATAACTGCCACCCCAGCGGTCGGTGCGATGGTTGGTGTGCGCGGCGAGGAACTGGTTGATGAAGTAACCTTCCGACCCCATGATTTCGACACCGTCGTAACCGGCACGCTGGGCCAGCACCGCACAATTGACGAAGTCGGCAATCTGCTTCTCGATACCCTCCTCGTCCAGCGCCTTGGGCTTGAACGGGTTGATCGGCGCCTGGACCGCGCTAGGTGCCACCTGGCGTGGGCTGTAGGCGTAGCGCCCGGCATGCAGGATCTGCAGGCAGATCTTGCCACCGGCGGCGTGCACCGCCTCGGTGACGATGCGGTGCTTGTCGGCCTCTTCCTCGGTGCTGAGCTTTGCCGCACCAGAATACACCCCGCCTTCATCATTGGGCGCAATGCCGCCAGTGACCATCAGGCCAACGCCACCGCGGGCGCGCTCGGCAAAGTATGCAGCCATGCGCTCGAAGCCGCCGGGGCGCTCTTCGAGGCCGGTGTGCATCGAGCCCATCAGGGTGCGGTTGCGCAAGGTGGTAAAGCCCAGGTCCAGCGGGGCAAGCAGGTGCGGGTAACGGTCGGCGGCCATGGAAAGGTCCCCTGATGGCGTGATCACGGAATGCGGGCACCTCACTGGGTGGCGGGCCCCGTCGTTTGTCTGCCTGCGACATTAAACAGCCGTTTGAATTGCCTCAATGATCAAAACTGACAAGTTAATGATCATTATGAACAGCAGAGTCAGCACCTGTCGGGAAGGCTCCAGATCTTCAGCGCTATAAGGTTCGCCTGGCTTGATCGCCAAACAGTCTCCCCGCGCATTTGCCAGACAACGCGGCTCTGCCAGACTCTTCAAGCACGTTTGATCATCCACCCATGGAACGTGGCGCCTACTCAGTGCGCCCGGAGGGTTCGCTCATGCTGACAAAAGGATGGGACACCATCAGCATCGTTCGCCAAGAGAGCGTGAACAGTGACCTGGCAGCCAGCTGGAACAGCCTCGACCACGAATTTTCCTATACCTCGGATGAAGGCTACGCCTGCCACGGGGTGTTCGACTGCTGGTCGGTCGTCAACGGTGGCGGCGGTCGCTTGCTGCGCCTGCGCATGCCTATACGCTCAGGCTTTTTCGAGGCCAGTGGCACCAGCCGCTCGCTGGCCAGCGCGGTTGCCATCATCGAGGTCACCCTGTCGCTGTTGCCACAAGGCGACGGCCAGATGCAGTTGAAGTCGGCCTTCCTGCGCAAGGCCGGAGCCACTCAACCCCTTCAGGACAACGAAGGTGGCTGGCTACGCGGCATCACCCTGCAAGACCCCGACGGCTCGCTAGGCCCTTTCGCCACCGTGGTGCTGGACTGTATCTGCAACTACCTGGTCGAGCATCCCCTACAGTTCACCCACACCTTCGCGACCATCAACTTCAGCAAAGCCACCGCCCCGGAATGGGCCAGACCACGCAAATGCACCTATGCCTACCTCGATTCGGGTTTCCTGGCGATCATGGCCGTATGTACCGAGCGCGACATCAGTGAGCTGCCACTGGATATCGATGTGTCAGGCATCAGCCAGGGTGGGCAGTCGAGCTACGTGCTGTCTCCACGCCTGGTACTGGAGCACCTGGTACTGCCCGGGCTGCTTCAGCTTTACCAGGGCGCCACGGCGCAGGACTACCGCGTCGACAATACGCAAATGGTCAACATACCGACCTTGCGTATGAAGGCCATCAAATCAGGGGCGATCTGGTACACCCCCGTTGTCTTCGCCGGCTGCAACCCTGCACGAATGCTCGGTGACTTCATCACCGTCGACTATCAGGGCGACTGCGACCTGCACGCAGGCATCGACATGAAGTGGAACGGCTGGCTGAGGATGAAGCTGGTGCTCGATGGCAACACCATCACCTTCGTCAAGCAGTCGTCCGACTTCAGAAAGGAAGTGCATATTCCCTGGTACCTGGCCTGGCTCTCGCCCATCGTCAGCCTGATCACCCACATCGTCACTGCTGTGATCTCCGATGACCTGATCAGCGCCATCGCGGCGCGTGGCGGCTCGGTCAAGGCCGACACCATCGATTGCGTGTCCTGGAGCAACGACACGCATACCGCTTCGTCGAGCTACCTCGCCGAGGCCCTTGTCATCAACTACGTGTGACCCCACCAACACAAGGAGCCGTATCATGAGCAATGAAAGCAAGGTCATGCTGGCCGGGTTTGCCCAGCCCATCTCGCTGCGCCTCGATCACCTCAATGAAACCGCGCGCCAGACCCTGCGCGAATCGCCGCTGTACCGCAACGCGGCGCTTGTACACAGTTCCGAAGACACCTTGCGCGCCGCGCAGCTACTGACCAATGCCGGAACGCTGGCCAGTACGGTCACGACCAATGGCTGGGATACCGTGAGCATCTGCCGGGTCTCTGCGCTCAACCAGCGCATCGCCCTGGAAAAAACCTACCCCACCAACATCGACGCCGGGGTCGACAGCTTCTCGCTCAAGGCCGACTTCGACGCCTGGTCGATTACCACCGGCGGCGACGGACGCAACGTCAAGGTACGCATCCCCTTCGGCTCAGGGACATACAAAGGCCTGAACGGCAAAACCTACCAGGTCCAGGGGATGTCTGCGGACGTCTACGTCAAGCTCAGCTACTTCCCGGCGCCCAATCCAGTATCGGCTTCAGACGGCACGTATGAACTGCAAGTCAACACCCAGGCAACGGACCCGGACGACCCGATCGCTGCGGTGATTGCCCTGAGGGACCCGGACAACGTCTTGAGCGGCATTGACCAGAGCGTGATGCGCGGCGTACTCGAAGACTGGCTGAACCAGCCCGAGAACCTGAAGAAGTTCGACACCCTGTTCAGTACCGTCCTGATCAACAACATGGGCAAGGAAAGCGAGGAATTCAAATGGCTGCGGGCCACCTCCATGAGCTATGCCTATACCGACAAGAACAGTGAGGAAAGCAGCATCTTCGGGGTGCTGGCCATGACCAACGAGCGTGACTCCACCGGGTTGCCGAACCAGTTGCCTGCCGTGATGCTGGCTGCGGACAACAATGCCAACTTCCTCATCAGCCGGGAGATCTTCGTCAAGTACCAGTTGCTGGCGGCATTGCCGTTCATCTTCGAGGGTACCACCGAGGCCAACTTCGCCCTGGATGCGGCGGGCACATCCATCACTGCCAACGACCTGAAGCTCGACAGCGTCAAGTTTGGGGCCATCACCTATCATCCCGTGGCCGAAAAGTTCGATATCAACTTCGACGAGTCTTATATCCGTACCGAATGCAAGGTACGCACCGACATCTCACCCGGTATCGTGGCCTATACCCGCATCGTCACCAAGCAGACGCTACAACTGGGCGTCAACGACAAGGGCGAACAGGTGATGGTATATGCCATGGTCGGAGACCCGGATGTCCAAAACACAACAGACATCGCCACCTGGGTGGTCGTCACCGAAGCCATTCTAGGCGCGATTGCCGCCGTGGCCACTGCGGTGGCTGGTGGTGTGGGCGGCAAGGTGATGGCGTTGATCGTCGGCATCATCGCAGCGTTGGTGGTGGCCATTGTCAGCATCGTCATCCACGTGATCATCGAGCGCGTGGTGGCGGGTGGGGTAACCAACAACATTCCGTCCATAGCGCCCATGGTCAAAGTGGCGGCGAACCAGGTCAAATGGCCATTCAGTGAACCGGATGCCTTTGTCCTGACCGACATCACCTACTCCGGTGCGCTGATATTCGGTGGCTCGCTCAAGTTGCTCGAAAAGTTCTGCATCCAGGACAAACGCCTCGCCCTGGCGACGCTGGCCGCCTGACCTTGCCTACACAACCCCGGGCCTCAATGCCCGGGGTTCGTTGCACGCCCACCGCCATTCCTTTGGTATGATCAAAAGTCGATTGTGCATGGATCAATGCAGTGCGCTGCTCAGACCGATCAAAAGGCGCGAGATTGCGGCTTCATCGCTCCGCATGGCCACTCCACTTTTAGCGAATACCCACGCTTGATGCGAAAACTCCTGGCAAGCGCCCTGGCGCTGGTGATGATCGCCGCCGTCTGCGGCTACGGTTTCTGGACCCAACAGCGCCCGGAAGGCCACTACCTGTCCGACCTGCGCATCGAACTGGCGCTTAACCATGGCGTACCGGGCGAGCACGGCAACCTGCTCGGTGTCGAACCACTGCTGTTCCCAGGCGACTATCAGAACTTGCAGCGCTTGCACCGCAAGCTCGCCGCTTATCTGGAGCAAGCCCGTGCCCAGGGGCTGGTGGGGCCGCGCACCGTGGTGGTACTGCCGGAGCATATCGGTACCTGGCTGTGGGCGCGTGGTGAGAAGAACGAGCTGTACCAGGTCAGCCACAGCCGCGAGGCCCTGCAATGGCTGGAACTGAGCAACCCGCTTCGCTATGGCCTCGCGGTTCTTGGCGCTGAGGGCGACGACTGGCGTGCCGATGCGCACTTGCGCATGAAGGCCGAACAGATGGCCACAGACTACCAGCAACTGTTTGGCAGCCTGGCAAAGGAATTTGGCGTCACCCTGGTGGCCGGCTCGATCGTGCTGCCCGAACCCTATGTGAAACAGGGCGTGCTGCATGCCGGCCGTGGCCCACTGTTCAACAGCAGTGTGGTGTTTGCCGGCGATGGCTCGCTGCTGGGCGAGCCGCAGCGTCAGCAATATCCCGACAGTGAAATGCGCCGCTACATCCACGACGGCCGCCAGCACCCGCTGCAGGTCGTGCAGACCCCGGCCGGGCGCCTGGGGGTGCTGGTGGGCAGTGACAGCTGGTACCCGGACAACCACCAGCAACTGACTGAACAAGCCGTACAACTGGTCGCCAACCCGGCGTTTCTCAGTGGCAAGGGCAGCTGGCAAGCACCCTGGCGGGGAAATCGCCACCAGGATGCCAGCGCCGGGCTGGCCTTGCAGCGCGGCGAAGTCAGTGAACAGGCGGCCTGGCAACGCCTGACCGAAGTGGCTGGAGCCGGCATCAGCAGCATGAGCGTGTTCATGCGCGGGCAGTTCTGGGAACAGGGCAGCGATGGCCAGGGCTTTGCTCACCAGTCGGGAGCGTTGCTCGCCGCCCCCCCCAGCCCGGGTGCCCGCCTGCTAAATGTGTGGCTGTAAGCCCATGGCCCGCCCCCGCGTGCGCCTGGGCGAACTGTCGGTTGGTTTTGTCCAGCCTTTGAGCGAAGCCCTGCGCGAACTGGGCCACGACCCTGAACCATTGCTGCGGCGCTACGGCCTGGACACGACACGCCTGAGCGAGGCCGGCGCACGCCTGTCCATCCCCCGCTACATGCACCTGGGCCACGCCGCTATCGAAATGAGCGGTGAGGCCGCTTTAGGTCTGCGCATAGGGCGCCTGAGCCGGTTGGCACATACAGGTCTGGCCGGGGTCACTGCGGCCCAGGCCCCCACTCTCGGCGAGGCCGCGCGCACCCTGCTGCGTTTCGAGCCGCTTTACGCGGCCAACTACCGTGGCCATTCCAGCTTTCAGGAAGATGACCAGGGCGCCTGGCTGCGTTTCTACTCCATCAGCCCATATAACGACTACAACCGCTTTGTGGTCGACTCACTGCTGGCCGGGTGGCTGGCCCAATTGGCCGACCTTGCCGGCACCCCGGTGCAGGCCGAACGCCTGGAGATCGAGTTTGCCGCGCCCTCCTATGCCGCGCGCTATCAACCGCTCTGCAGCACACCTGTGCAGTTCGCCGCCGACGGCAATCAGCTGCGCCTGAGCCGCGCCACCTTGCAACTGGCCAACCCCGGGCATTGCCCGAGTACCTGGCAGCACCTGTTGCAGCTGTGCGAAGCAGAGTTGCTGCAGCGCACGCGGGTGCGCAGCCTGGGTGAGCGCATTACTCACCTGCTGGGCCCGCTGCTCAATGGCGGCCGTGAACCGAACCTGGAAGAAGTGGCGCTGCACTTGCAGCTGCCAAGCTGGACCTTGCGCCGCAAGCTCGCCGAGGAAGGCACGCGTTTTCGCGACCTGCTCAACGAAACCCGGCGCGACCTGGCCGAGACCTACATCCGTGACACGGCGCTGGCCTTTGGCGAGATTGCCTATCTGTTGGGGTTTGCTTCGGCCGAGGCCTTCCAGCGCGCATTCAAGCGCTGGACGGGCCTCACGCCGGGGGAGTTCCGCCGCAGCCAGCGGCAGCCGGGCTAGAGTTCGGTGGCGTCGTCGGCCGGTTCCGGGGTGTCCAGTTCGTAAGCTTGGGTTTCGAGTAGTTCTTCCTGGTATTCGTCCATTGCCCTGCGTCCTCTTTGCTCATTTTGCCTTTGTAGGTATCGCCTTCAGCCTAAGCAGGTGGGATGAAGGGATGATGACAAGCTTATGAGAGGTAAACGTAGCAGGTGTTCAGGAAGTTATCGCGGGGCGTCTGTAACAGGGGATGTTTACAGCCTGAACCGGCCCCTTTCGCGGGCTGACGGCGAAAGGGCCGGTTCAGGCGACCAATCAAAGGGAGGGGGCAGCAGGCTCGGCCGGCTGGGCATCCTGCTGTACCTGAATGGGTGCAGCTTCCACCGGCGGGGCCACCGGCTGCGAACCCTGGCTGTCATCCACCACCGGCGCCGCTGCCGCCTCGCTGGCCGGGGCTACGCCCGCGGGTGCAGGTGCCGCTTCAATCAACGGTGCTGCTGCCGGAGCCGGTGCCACCGGGTTCACCGCAGCCTGCTCCGGCAGCCCCAGGTCCACCGCCGGCTTTTCCACCTTGGGCGCCTCGACCTTGGCCTTTTCGACCTTCTTCGGCTTGGGCAGGTAACTCTCCACCAAGGCGAAATAGCGGTCATAGAACTGCGCCGCAGTCACCGTCTCACTGGCTACCTTGACCATCGAGTCGTCACTGGAGCCGATCGGCATCGACACCGAACCCAGCACCCCCACGCCCAGGCTGGCCGAGGTGTTGGACTTTTTCAGCGCATAGCGGTCCTGCAGGGCGTTGGCGAACATGGTCGAGTGCTGGTCGTCGCTCACGTCCGGTGCACAGGTGACATTGAAACTGATCTGCAGGTGGTTCTCGCTGTTTTGCTGAAAGCTCTTGTTACCCACCACCTGGTTGGCGCCGCTGCTGGTGATGATGTATCCCTGACTAAGCAAGGCACGCCGGGCGGCTTCGCAAGAGCCGGCATCGCTCACCGGGAAGCTGCGCGAGAAGGTGCCCGAGTCATCGAAGTTCTCGTGCTCGTAGACGGCCGCTTTTTTCGAGGAACAACCGGTCACGCCCGCCAGCACCAGGGCCAGCCCGAGCGCACCAAAGACGGAAGATCTGGTCATTGCGAATTCCGGGTATATGGAAAGTGCCTATTGTGCAACACAGCAGGCAGGCACAGGAACCGCTGGTCGGTGAAGAATCTGTCAGGTTGGTGTAAAGCCTGGCAAAGGCCGGCATTTGCCAGGTGCACCAACGAAAAAAGCGACCCGAAGGTCGCTTTAACGTTGCTTCAAGGCGTTCATGGGGCCTTGACGCGAAGATGGCGCAGCGGACGGGACTCGAACCCGCGACCCCCGGCGTGACAGGCCGGTATTCTAACCGACTGAACTACCGCTGCGTATCATTCAGGCTTTCGCCCGTTTGAAAACTGGGTCTACCCTTCCGGCGCAATGGCCTCAGGGCAGGCACAAAAAAAGCGATAACGTGATCGCTTCTTTTGTGTTTGCTTCAAGGCGTTCTAGGGACCTTGAAACGAAGATGGCGCAGCGGACGGGACTCGAACCCGCGACCCCCGGCGTGACAGGCCGGTATTCTAACCGACTGAACTACCGCTGCGTATCGTTCAGGCTTGCGCCCGATTGAAACTGGGATCAGCCCAAGGCGTTCGCCTTGTGGCTTCAGACCGGTGCAAGGCACCCATCTGTTACTGAAAAATGGCGCAGCGGACGGGACTCGAACCCGCGACCCCCGGCGTGACAGGCCGGTATTCTAACCGACTGAACTACCGCTGCGCAGTGCGTTCCTCTCTGGCTATCGGCTTCTTGCGAACCCGATGCTCCAGGAACATCTCAGGAAGTGGTGGGTGATGACGGGATCGAACCGCCGACCCTCTGCTTGTAAGGCAGATGCTCTCCCGGCTGAGCTAATCACCCTCGCGATGTTGCTTGTTGCGTTTGCTTCGCTGAGGCCGCGAAATTTACGCAGGTGGCGAAGCTAAGTCAATAGCCCCATTGAATTTTTTTCAAAAAGGCAACGTGATGTGATTGCCTGTGCCGGCCTCTTCGCGGGTAAACCCGCTCCTACAGTCGGAATTAACCGTCGTAGGAGCGGGTTTACCCGCGAAGAGGCCGGCGCAGTTTAAACAAGGTGCTCAGGTATAGATCATCTTGCGGGTCATGCCACCATCGACCACAAACTCCTGGCCGGTGACAAATGCCGCCTGGCGTGACAGCAACCAGGCAACCATGGCCGCTACATCTTCCACAGTCCCTACCCTGCCCGCTGGGTGCTGGGCATGCTCAGCTTCGCTCAACGGCTCGGCACGGCGCTGCGACGGATCACGGGCATCGATCCAGCCCGGGCTCACCGCATTGACACGAATCTCCGGGCCCAGGCTCATCGCCAGGGCATGGGTCAAAGCCACCAGCCCGCCCTTGCTTGCCGCATAAGCCTCGGTGTCCGGTTCGGACTGCCGAGCACGGGTCGAGGTCAGGTTGACGATCGCCCCGTTGTGCGCACGCAGATACGGCGCACAATGCTTGGCCAGCAGCATGGGCCCGCTGAGGTTGACCGCCAGCACACGGTTCCATTGCGCCAGGCTCAGGCTTTCCAGCGTCTGGTTGTGCGGGTTGGCAATGGCCGCATTGCACACCAGCGCGTCCAGCCGGCCGAACTGCCCGAGCACTTCGGACACTCCGGCACTGACCTGGGCCTCGTCGGCAACGTCCATGGTGATGAACCAGGCGTTGTCGCCCAGCGCCTTGGCCACTTTGGTGCCACGCTGGCGGTCCAGATCACTCAGCACCACCTGCCAGCCTTCGCAGATCAGCCATGCGGCAATGCCCAGACCGATGCCGCGGGCGGCACCTGTGACCAAGGCTACCCGGCCATTGTGGCCCGGGGTACTGCCGCTGATTTCGATCACAATGCTGCCAGCCCACGCGCCAGGTCAGCCTGCAGGTCGGCCACGTCTTCCAGGCCCACGGCAACGCGGATCAGGCTATCGCGGATACCCGCCGCTTCACGCTCCTGCGGCGACAGACGACCGTGTGAGGTGGTCGCCGGATGAGCGATGGTGGTTTTGCTGTCACCCAGGTTGGTCGTGATGGAAATCACTCGGGTAGCGTCGATGAAACGCCACGCGCCCTCTTTGCCCCCCTTGACTTCAAAGCTGACCACTGCACCAAAACCGCTCATCTGGCGCTTGGCCAGTTCGTGCTGCGGGTGGCTGGGCAGGCCGGCGTAATGCACCTTCTCCACGCCGTCCTGCTGCTCCAGCCATTCGGCCAGGGCCTGAGCGCTTTCGCAGTGTGCACGCATACGCAGGCGCAGCGTTTCCAGGCCCTTGGTGAAGATCCAGGCGTTGAACGGGCTGAGGGTTGGACCTGCGGTACGCAGGAAACCGACCACTTCTTTCATTTGCTCGGTACGGCCGGCAACCACACCGCCCATGCAGCGGCCCTGGCCGTCGATGAACTTGGTGGCCGAGTGGAACACAATGTCGGCACCCAGCTTCAGCGGCTGCTGCAACGCCGGGGTACTGAAACAGTTGTCCACCACCAGCATGGCACCATGGGCATGGGCGATTTCGCTGAGCGCAGTGATATCGACCAACTCGGCCAGCGGGTTGGATGGCGACTCGACGATCAGCAGTTTGGTGTTGGCCTTGATGGCCTTTTCCCAACCGGTGAGGTCGACCAGTGGCACGTAGTCCACTTGTACGCCAAAGCGTTTGAAGTACTTCTCGAACAGGCTGATGGTGGAGCCGAATACGCTCTGCGACACCAGCACATGGTCACCGGCGCTGCACAGCGACATGACCACGGCCAGGATCGCCGCCATGCCGGTGGACGTACCCACGGCCTGTTCGGCACCTTCCATGGCCGCCAGGCGCTCCTCGAAGGCACGCACCGACGGGTTGGTGTAGCGCGAGTAGACGTTGCCCGGCGTTTCGCCGGCAAAGCGCGCAGCAGCATCGGCTGCCGTGCGGAACACATAGCTGGAGGTCAGGAACAGCGCTTCGCTGTGCTCGCCTTCCGGGGTACGGTTTTGACCAGCACGCACTGCCAGGGTGTCGAAACCGACACCCTCGAGGTCACTGTCCAGTCGCCCGGCATCCCATTGATCCGTCATGCCGTCGCTCCCAAAATCAGTTGTTGTAAAGATCGATGATCGCGCTGACGGCCTGGTTCTTGACCTTGGCCAGGTCATTACGGGCCTGCTCGATGCGGTCGAGGTAGGCTTCGTCGATATCGCCAGTGACGTACTCACCGTTGAACACCGCGCAATCGAACTGCTCGATCTTGATCTTGCCGCCACCGACCGAGTCGATCAGGTCTGGCAGGTCCTGATAGACCAGCCAATCGGCGCCGATCAACTCACTCACCTGTTCGGTGGTGCGGTTGTGGGCGATCAGTTCGTGAACACTCGGCATGTCGATGCCGTAGACGTTGGGGTAGCGTACAGCAGGGGCCGCGGAGCAGAAGTAGACATTCTTGGCGCCGGCTTCGCGGGCCATCTGGATGATCTGCTTGCAGGTGGTGCCGCGCACGATCGAGTCGTCCACCAGCATCACATTCTTGCCGCGGAACTCCAGCTCGATGGCGTTGAGCTTCTGACGCACCGACTTCTTGCGCGCGGCCTGGCCGGGCATGATGAAGGTACGGCCGATGTAACGGTTCTTGACGAAACCTTCGCGGAACTTGACGCCCAGCCGGTTGGCCAGCTCCAGCGCGGCAGTACGACTGGTATCCGGGATCGGGATGACCACGTCGATATCATGATCGGGGCGCTCGCGCATGATCTTGTCGGCCAGCTTTTCACCCATGCGCAGACGCGCCTTGTAAACCGAGACCCCATCGATGATCGAGTCCGGGCGAGCCAGGTAGACGTGCTCGAAGATGCACGGCTGCAACGTTGGCGCTTCGGCGCACTGCTTGGTGAACAGCTGGCCTTCTTCGGTGATGTACACCGCTTCGCCCGGTGCCAGGTCGCGGATCAGGGTGAAGCCGAGCACGTCCAGGGCGACGCTTTCCGAGGCGATCATGTATTCCACGCCTTCGTCGGTGTGACGCTGACCGAACACCACCGGGCGAATGCCATGGGGGTCGCGGAAACCGACGATGCCGTAGCCGGTGATCATGGCCACCACGGCGTAACCGCCAACGCAGCGGCTGTGCACATGGGAGACCGCAGCGAACACGTCTTCTTCGGTCGGCTGCAGCTTGCCGCGCACCGCCAGCTCATGGGCGAACACGTTCAGCAGCACTTCCGAGTCGGAGTTGGTGTTGACGTGACGCAGGTCGGACTCGTAGATCTCCTTGGCCAACTGCTCGACGTTGGTCAGGTTGCCGTTGTGAGCCAGGGTGATGCCGTAAGGCGAGTTGACGTAGAACGGCTGGGCCTCGGCCGAGGTCGAGCTGCCCGCAGTCGGGTAGCGCACGTGGCCGATGCCGATGTTGCCTACCAGGCGCTGCATGTGGCGCTGCTGGAACACGTCGCGCACCAGGCCATTATCCTTGCGCAGGAACAACCGGCCGTCATGGCTGGTCACGATACCGGCAGCGTCCTGGCCGCGGTGCTGGAGGACCGTAAGCGCGTCATACAGCGCCTGATTGACGTTCGACTTACCGACGATACCGACGATGCCACACATGCGACGCAACCCCTACTTTGATGAAACTTGATTGAATAGCGCTCAGGGCTTGGACGGCCCGAGCAACTGTTCCTTGAACGGAAGATCAGCCGGAGTGCTGATCAGGCCACTGGGCGTCCATTGGTCGGAAAAACCCAGAATCAGGTTTTTCGACCAGTCGGCGACCAAGAGAAACTGTGGTATCAGGCGTGATTCCTGCCACCAGGTGTCTTGTTGAACCGGCCCCAGGCTGATCAGACCTATGGCTACCACTACCAGCAAGGCCCCGCGCGCGGCACCGAAGGCCATGCCCAGGAAACGATCGGTGCCGGACAGCCCGGTCACGCGGATCAGCTCACCGACAAGGAAGTTGACCATGGCCCCCACCAGCAAGGTGGCGACGAAAAGAATGGCGCAGCCAGCGATGACGCGCATCGATGGCGTCTGGATATAACTCTCAAGATACACCGAGAGCGAACCGCCGAACATCCAGGCAACCGCACCGGCAATGATCCAGATGAGCAAGGACAAGGCCTCCTTGACGAAGCCGCGCTTGAGACTGATCAATGTGGAGACGGCGATGATCGCGATGATCGCCCAATCAACCAAGGTAAATGCCACGGTGCTGCCTGCAGACGTTTGAGGCGGCGCATTTTACCAGAGCGGCGGGCCGGGAGTAAGCGGAATGTCAGCTGGATTGGTGTTGGGCGATTCGCGGCTAAGCCCGCTCCCACAGGTTCTGTGTGCGCCTTGCAGCGACGCGGTACCTGTAAGAGCGGGTCCAACTCGCAAATGGGCGGCATGGCCGCCCCGGGGAATCAGCTGCGCTCGGGCTGGAAGCGCACCACAAAGCCCTTGAGGCTGTTCTGACGGTTGACCGCGTCACGCACGCGCTCGGCCTCGGCGCGCTCGATCAACGGCCCCACGTACACGCGGTTCATGCCACCCGCTGTACGGATATAGGCGTTATAACCCTGGCGACGCAAGGTTTGCTGCAGCTTCTCGGCACCGGCGCGGTTGGACAGACTGGCCAGCTGGATCGACCAACTGACTGGCAGGCCATTGGCATCGATCTTCGATGGCGCGGCAGGCGCGGGTGTTGCAGCGGCCTTGGCCTCCACCTTGGGCGCGGGGGCCTGCGGCTTGGGCGGCTGAACCTGCGCCTGGGTCTGTGGCGACGGTGTGATTGGCTGGCGGGGTGTACTCGCCGGGGCAGTCGACTCGTCGATCACCACGGGCGCCTGCTGCGGCGCCTCCGGAATAACCTGCGGCTCCGGCACGGCAACCGGCTCCACCTTCACTTCCGGCAGGCTGGGCATGGCCGGTGCCTGCGGGGCTTCGACGTGCACCTGGCGCATCTCGTCCTCGCGGGTGAACAGCATCGGCAGGAAGATAACCGCCAGCGCCACCAGCACCAGCGCACCCACCATGCGCTGTTTCATCCCTTTATCCAGCACAGCCATCTATTCCACCCTCCTGGGCGTGCCGCTCCAGCCATTCCAGCGCCTGGGCGACACAGAAAAACGAACCGAACAGCAGGATCTGATCATCCGCCGTCGCCTGCGCACATTGCCCCTCAAGGGCGGCGTCGACACTGGCATAAGACTTCACCGCGGCACCGAGGTTCGCCAAGGACGTGACCAGCTCCGCGGCCGGGCGACTGCGCGGAGTATCCAGCGGCGCCACTGCCCAGTCGTCGATGAGGCCCTGCAGCGGCGCGATAACGCCATCCAGATCCTTGTCGGCGAGCAGGCCAAATACCGCGAGACGGCGCCCCTTCAGCGGCCGGGCCGCCAGGCGCCTGGCCAGGTACTGCGCCGCATGCGGGTTGTGCCCGACATCCAGCAGCAACGCTACCGCTTTGCCCTGCCAGTTCAAATTACGAAGGTCGAGACGCCCAGTGATACGGGTATCCAGCAGCGCCTGGCGAACTTGCTCCGCGCCCCACGGCAGCCCCATCAGCAGGTAAGCCTGCAGGGCCAGCGTGGCGTTTTCCATGGGCAGGTCAAGCAAAGGCAGGTCATGCAGCTCTACCTGCGTGCCATCGGCCGCAGTACCACGCCAGCTCCAGCAGCCATCGGCGCTGGCCAGATCGAATTCCCGCCCGCGCAGGAACAGTGGCGCGGCCAGTTCGGCGGCCTTGTCCAGCAACGGCTTGGGCGGGTCCAGGTCACCGCACAGGGCCGGCTTGCCCGGGCGGAAGATGCCAGCCTTCTCGAAGGCTACCAGCTCGCGGGTATCACCCAGGTAATCAACATGGTCGACACCAATGCTGGTCACCAGGGCGAAGTCGGCATCCACTACGTTCACGGTATCCAGGCGACCACCAAGGCCCACCTCGAGCACCACGGCATCCAGCTGCGACTGATAGAACAACCAGAACGCGGCCAACGTACCCATCTCGAAGTAGGTCAGGGAAATATCGCCCCGTGCCGCCTCGACGGCGGCGAAGGCTTCGCACAGGCGCTCATCGCTGGCCTCCTGGCCATCGATCATCACCCGTTCGTTGTAACGTAACAGGTGCGGCGAACTGTACACACCGACCTTGAGCCCCTGGGCACGCAGCAACGAAGCCACGAAGGCGCAGGTCGACCCCTTGCCGTTGGTGCCGGTCACCGTCACCACGCGCGGCGCCAGCTTGCCCAGCGCCAGGCGGGCAAGCACCTTCTGCGACCGCTCCAGACCCATGTCGATGGCCGAGGGGTGCAACTGCTCGAGGTAGGCGAGCCATTCGCCCAGGGATCGTTGTTTCATCACGCGACGGCAGCCGCCTCACGCGCTTCTTCCGGGGTTTGCTGGCCGGTCATCTGCGCCAGCAGGCGGGCCAGACGCGGGCGCAGTTCGCCACGGGAGATGATCAGGTCGATAGCACCGTGCTCCAGCAGGAACTCGCTGCGCTGGAAGCCTTCAGGCAGCTTCTCGCGTACGGTCTGCTCGATCACGCGTGGGCCGGCGAAGCCGATCAGGGCCTTCGGTTCACCGACGATGACGTCGCCGAGCATCGCCAGGCTGGCGGAAACACCACCATACACAGGGTCGGTCAGGACCGAGATGAACGGGATGCCTTCTTCGCGCAGACGCGCCAGCACGGCCGAGGTCTTGGCCATCTGCATCAGCGAGATCAGCGCTTCCTGCATGCGCGCACCGCCCGAAGCGGAGAAGCAAACCATTGGGCAGCGGTTTTCCAGGGCATAGTTGGCCGCGCGTACGAAGCGCTCGCCGACGATGGCACCCATGGAGCCGCCCATGAACGAGAACTCGAAGGCGCTAACCACGATCGGCATGCCCATCAGGGTGCCGCTCATGGAGATCAGCGCGTCCTTTTCGCCGGTCTGCTTCTGCGCAGCGGTCAGGCGGTCCTTGTATTTCTTGCCATCACGGAACTTCAGGCGGTCGACCGGCTCCAGGTCAGCGCCCAGTTCGGCCCGGCCTTCAGCGTCAAGGAAAATGTCGATGCGCGCACGTGCGCCGATACGCATGTGGTGATTGCACTTGGTGCAGACATCCAGGGACTTTTCCAGCTCCGGACGATACAGCACGGCCTCGCAGGACGGGCACTTGTGCCACAGGCCCTCGGGCACCGAGCTCTTCTTCACCTCGGAACGCATGATCGAAGGGATCAGTTTGTCGACTAACCAGTTGCTCATGCTTTCTTTCTCCAGTATTGGCAGGCGGGGGACAGCGTCACCGTCCCTGCCCTGCCCTTGAGCTCAAAATCTTTTATGAAACGATGGTGGACCGGCCGCCGGGGCTTCCAGCGCGCCACTCCACCGCTAATGTATTTTCTTGCCGCCACAGCTACTGGCGGCGGCCCAGCAGGGCTGCGAAAGCTATGGACGATGGCGCGCAGCCAGCCGTCACATCTGCCATCAAGCCTGTTTCACCGCCTTCATGAAGGCCTCGATCTTTGCCGCATCCTTGATGCCCTTGGCCTGCTCGACGCCACCGCTGACATCCACCGCGTAAGGCTTTACCTGGGCAATGGCCTGACCAACGTTATCGGCCGACAGCCCGCCCGCGAGGATGATCGGCTTGCCAAGCCGCGCCGGCACCAATGACCAGTCGAACGCCTCGCCGGTTCCCCCGGGCACGCCCGGCACATAGGTGTCCAGCAAAATGCCACGGGCACCCGCATAAAGCTGGCAGGCCGCCTCCAGGTCGTCGCCAGGGCGCACACGCAGGGCCTTGATCCAGGGGCGGTGGTAGCCTTCACAGTCCTGCGGGGTTTCATCGCCGTGAAACTGTAGCAGGTCCAGCGGAACCACTTCGAGGATCTCGTTCAGCTCGCAGCGCGAGGCATTGACGAACAACCCGACCGTGGTCACGAATGGCGGCAACTCGGCGATGATCGCCCGCGCCTGGCGCACGTCCACTGCCCGCGGGCTCTTGGCATAGAAGACGAAGCCAATGGCATCGGCACCCGCTTCGGCAGCGGCCAGTGCGTCTTCGATGCGGGTAATCCCGCAGATCTTGCTGCGAACATTGCTCATGGAACACGAACCCTGATTGTTGCGGCGAAAGGGCGGATGTTAGCAAATGGCTTTTCGCCCGTCAGTCTGCCAACGTCTCGTAACCACTCAAAAAGTGTGGGCCGATGTAACGCTTGGGCAACGCAAACGCTTCGGGGTACTCCACCTGCACCAGGTAAAGCCCGTAGGGGTGGGCCGTTACCCCTCCTTCGCGGCGGTTGCGCCCTTCCAGCACCTCGCGGGCCCAGGTAACCGGACGCTCGCCGGCGCCGATGGCCATCAGCACACCGGCAATGTTACGCACCATGTGGTGCAGGAAGGCGGTGGCACGCACGTCCAGCACGATCATCTGGCCATGGCGGGTAACACGCAGGTGGTAGATATGCTTGATGGGTGATTTGGCCTGACACTGGCTGGCGCGGAAGGCGCTGAAGTCGTGGGTGCCGAGCAGGAACTGCGCGGCCTCGGCCATGCGATCGACGTCGAGCGGACGGTGGTTCCAGGTCACCTCCTCGGCCAGGTGCGCCGGGCGAATCGGGTCGTTGTAGATCACGTAGCGGTAGCGCCGGGCGCAGGCCTTGAAGCGGGCATGAAAGTCGGCCGGCATTGGCCGCGACCAGACCACACTGATGTCGTGCGGCAGGTTGAAGTTGGTGCCCATGGTCCAGGCGCGCTCGTCACGCACGGCACGGGTATCGAAGTGCACGACCTGCCCGCAGCCGTGAACGCCGGCGTCGGTACGACCGGCGCAAATCACCGAAATCGGCTCGTTAGCGACCTTGGACAGCGCTTGCTCCAGGGCTTGCTGGACACTCGGCACGCCGCTGGCCTGGCGCTGCCAGCCGCGGTAGCGCGCGCCTTTGTATTCCACGCCCAGGGCGATGCGGGAGAAGCCTTCGGCCGCGAATTCGGCGGTAGCGGTGTCGATGATGTCCAAGAGCATGAAACCTGTGGGGTGTACGGAATGGCGAGATTATAACGACAACGGCAGCCTCGTAGGGCTGCCGGTGGATGCGCACTGCATTTGCGGGCCTAATCGCGGGTGCCCCGCCCCCCACAGGTCACTCGCAAGGTCGAAATGTGTGGGGATCCTGTGGGAGCGGGCAAGCCCGCGAAGAGGCCTGCCCTACTTGCATCAGACCAGACGAGAGAGCAGGTCCTCGGCTTCCTGACGCTGGCTATCGTCGCCATCCTTGACCACTTCATCGAGGATGTCGCGCGCGCCCTGACTGTCACCCATGTCGATATAGGCACGGGCCAGGTCGAGCTTGGTGGCGACTTCGTCACTGCCGGAGAAGAAGTCGAAGTCCAGGTCGTCCAAGGGCTCGGGCTCGGGCTGCGCAACCGCGTCTTCGCTGGTGAAGTGCGGCTCCAACGAAGGCGTTTCGAGGCTCTGCGACAACTTGTCCAGCTCGGCGTTGACGTCATTGAGCTCCGAGGCAAAGCTCTTGGCGGCCGGCGAATCGTCTTCCAGCGACAGGGACAAGTCGAAGTCCGACGGCAAGTCGAACTCGGAGACCGGGTCAAACTCCGGCTCACTGTCGAAGGCTGCCAGTTCGGCGGCGACATCGACCGGCCCCTGCTCCACCGTGTCCGGAGTGGCTGGAGCCACAGGCTCACTGATGTCGAGGTCGAAATCAGACAGGTCCACGGCAGGCTGAGGCTCGGCTTGTGCCAGCATGGCCTCGAAATCAGCATCGGCGTCGGCCTGCAGCTCTGCATCCACGGCAAATGGCTGTTCTTCTGGCTGAGTTTCTTCCTGTACGGGCTCGTCCAGCACAGGTTCTGCGATTACCAGCTCGTCGGGAACGGCCCCCTGTACCACCGGCTCGTCCAGCATGGAGGTGGCCAGCGGGTCTTCCTCGGCCAGGTCTTCGCCCAGGCTCAGGTCGAAGGCGCTGTCCAGATCCTGCTCATCCAGGCCGGAAACATCGAGCGTTGGCACTTCATCGAAGGCATCCAGCTCTGCGTCAGGCTCTGCTTGTGCGACAACCTCTGGCTCAGCCTCCACTTGTGGCTCGAACCCAGACACCTCGTCAGGCGCCACATCGGCAACCACCGGCGCTTCGGGCTCATCGTGCAGCAGCTCTTGCACGTACTGCTCATCCATTTCGGCAGCCAGCGCCGCCGCACCCAGGCCGGCAGCAGCCAGGCCGAGCATGGCGGGGTAACGCTCTTTCAGCCCGGCGACTTCGGCAACGTTCTGTTCGCTGGCCGGCAGCTGACGCTCCTGTTCGGCAAACGCGCTCTGGTCACCCTGGCGGGCGTACACGTCCATCAGCTTCAGGCGCAGGTCGTCACGCTCCGGTGCAGCGGCCACAGCGGGCTCCAGCAGGTCGGTGGCACGATTCAGGCGGCCTTCGGCCAGGCATTGGTCGACTTGCGCCAACAGCGCGGCGTGCGGATCTGCTTGCGGCTCAGTCAGGGGGTCTGCCTCGGCGACCGGTTCAGCCACTTTTTCCGCAGCGACGGCAGCTGCAGCCGAAGCGGCGACCACAGCCGGCGACAGGGTTACACCCGGTTCCGGGGCTTCGACGCCGTCGAAGCTCTCGGTATCGCTGTCGAAACCTGTGCCCTGCTCTTCTTCCAGCGCCCGCGCCATGCGCAGGTGCTTCTCAGCTTCTTGCTGGGCCTTGCGCTTGCGCGCCAGCAGCCAGAGCAGCAGTGCCAGCACCAGGATGCTGGAACCGGCAATCATCCCCAAAAGCCACGGATTGCCCAGGACTGCGTCGAGCGCACCCTTCGGCTGGCTGGCGGGTACAGGCTGAGCGGCCGGCACAGGCTCGGGTGCGGTATCGGCAGTAGCAGGCGCCGGCTTGTCCGCTGGCTGGTCCGGGGTAGCGGCAGCCGCTGCCGACGTGGCTGCGCCCTGGCCTTCCAGGCGCGCCAACTGGCTGTTCTTCAACTCGATCAGGCGCTGCAGCTTGTCCAGTTGGCTCTGCAGGTCGGCCATGCGACTTTTCAGTTCTTCGTTGTCGCGACGGCTGGTGTCCAGACTTTCCTGGGCCATGGCCAGTTTGTCACTCAACGCCTTGGCCTGGCCGGCATCGGCCTGGCTGCCCGGGCTGACCAGACGCAGGTTGTCGCCCTGGGCGATACGCGACGGTGCAGCCTCGGCGGCGCCACGGCGGGTGGCATCCAGCTGGCGGGCACGTGGCCCCAGGCGACGGCCTTCACGCCAGGCGGCATACTGCTCGGCCACCTCGCGGTTCGCCTCGCCTTGGGCGATGCTCTGGATCTGCTGCTGATCGGGCAAGCGCAGTACCTGGCCAACCTTCAGCAGGTTGATGTTGTTGCCGATGAAGGCGTCCGGATTCAAAGCCTGGATCGCGATCATGGTCTGCTGGATCGAACCACCCTGGGTGTTACGCGCGGCAATCTGCCACAAGGTGTCGCGACGCTGGGTGGTGTAGTTGCTGGCACCGGTCATGGCCGGTGTGACATTGCCTGCTGCCGGTTTTTCGCCCTGTGCCTTGGCCTGGTCGAGCAGCACGCTATAGTCACGCAACAGGCGGCCCTGCGGCCACATGACCTGCACCAAAAACTTGACCACCGGACCTGGCAGCGGCTGACTGGACGTCACGCGCAGCACACTTTTGCCGTTGGGGTTGATCACCGGTGTGAAGGTCAGGTCTTCGAGGTAGGTCGGAAACGCCACCCCGGCCTTGCTGAACTCTTCCGGTGGCGCCAGGCTCGGCGCCACTTCGGTGGCTTTGAGGTCGCGCACGTCGAGCAATTCGATCTCGGCGTCCAGCGGCTGATTCTGTGCCGACTTCAGGGTCAGCTCCCCCAGGCCCAGCGCATTCGCCATGCCAGACGACAGCGCGGATGCTGCAGCCATGGCCAGAACCAGTTTGCGAATTCGAAGCATGACCTCTTCCCTTGTATGAATCGTCCCGAAACCTGCATGCGGAGCAGGACAAAAGTGCTCGCCAGTATCTTTTACGGCATGTGTTTAATCAACATTTGCGCCACTTGCACGGCATTGAGCGCGGCGCCTTTGCGCACGTTGTCGGTGGTCAGCCAGAGGTTGAGTTGCTGGTCTTCATCAACACCGTGACGTACACGTCCAACATAGACCACGTCTTGGCCTACTGCGTCACCTACCGGGGTCGGATAATCATCGTTTTCCACCCGCTCGACGCTGTCGGCTGCGTCCAGGGCCTGGTTGACCGCTGCCAGGTCTACCGGGCGACGGCTTTGCACGGCCACACTGAAGCTATCGCCGAAAAACACCGGGACTTGAACACAGCTCACGGAAATCTTCAGGTCAGGCAGGCCCAGCAGCACGCGCAGTTCACTGACCAGGCGGCGCTCCAGCGCGGTATGGCCCTGCTCGTCGGCAGCACCGACCTGGGCCAGCAGGTTGAACGCCACTTGACGGTCGAAGAAGCGCGGCTCCAGCGGGCGGGCATTGAGCAGTTCGGCGGTTTGCCGGGCGAGCTCGCTGACCGCTTCACGGCCTTGCGCCGACACCGCCAATGCAGCCATCACTTGCACCCGCTCGATGTCCAGCAGGCCTTTGAGCGGCGCCAGCGCGACGGCCAGGGCTACTGCGGCCGAGCATGGGCTGACGATACGCGCTGGCAACGACAGGCTGGCCAGGCGTTCGGCGTTGGCTTCCGGCACCAGGGCCAGGGCGTCGTCCAGGCCACCGGACAGGTCGATGACCGTGCAGCCCGCCTGCAGCGCCTTGCCGGCAAAGCTGCGGCTGACGGCGGCGCCGGTGGCGAAGAAGGCCAGCTTGACCTGGGCGAAGTCGAAGCTGTCGACTTCGCGGACCTTCAGCTTCTTGCCGGCGAACATCACGCTGCTGCCCGCCGATTCCATGCTGGCCAGCAGGTGCAGGGTGGCAACCGGGAATGCCAGTTCCTCGAGGATCTGCACCAAGGCTTCACCGACGCTGCCGGTGGCGCCGACGACGGCGATATCCAAAGGGTGTGTCATGGAAGGGATCCTTTTGCTGTAAACGGCGGGGGCGGCACTTTACTCGGATTGTAGGGTTTTGTCTGTGCCCAGCCGGCGCTGCTGTTGCTGTTGCTCGGTTGCGTCTTGCTTCTTGGATGTGCGCACTCACACCGAGTAGGTATTCATTCGCGCAGGTGGCGCATCGTCAAACGGACTGTACGCCCGATCAAAACCGGCGCTTAAGCTTTTGAGCTTTTGGGTTGTGCGCTTACCCCCCGGTGTCAGGATAGTTGTCGCCTCGCCAGATTTACCTGAAACCAGACCCCGGGGGCGGAAAGAGAGCCGTTGTGCCGTACTATTCCTCTGAGCGCAAAGCCGAACTGCTCAAGATGCTGGG